>NZ_DBHHPX010000001.1:0-202056 GCF_057241865.1 Tractidigestivibacter sp. | reverse complement strand
AGTCGGAGGCTGGCCCACCTTTGCCACTTGACAAGTCTATCTACATATCAGTCGGTGGGGCGCACCGGGAGGGCTGGAATGATGGGCGCCCTGATGGGCAGTGCGGCTCTTGCACCGCCCACCACGGAAAGGATCCCCAAGGCGCCTACGCGGGCTACGTTTCCGGTAGGGTCGAGTCCCCCCGGTATCGATGAGGTGCCGGTGATGGGGTCGTTTGCTAGTCCGATTGGCTCGAATTGACGGTTGGTGGCAGTTTTTTGGGATACCCCTGAGTAGCAAACGGTTTGAGATTTGTTAAACCCCAGGTCAAGGATTTGCAACTGGTAAGATGGCACATAAGAGATGTAATAAAAACTGCCACCAACCGTAAACTCAGGTTTCGGCAGTCCGAGGCGAAGCCGGAACAGTCATGCGATACCAACCGAAAAGCGTCAGCGGACCATCGACCGCCCAAGATTTCCCCTCATCCCGATGGGCCCAGAATCCGAAATGACGGTTGGTGGCAGTTTTTGTTGCATTCCTTATATGGTATTGCCTCTGTGATAATTCGTCTACCTGGTCTTTAACAAATCTCAAAGCAGTTGATACTTCGCATGTCCGTCCAAAACTGCCACCAACCGTAAAAATGCGCCAAACCACGCGTACGCAGGATGTTTCGAAGCCGATGACCGAGGCCCCTCACTATGCGTCCCTGGTCGCAACGATATCGACGCCGGTGCCAGCGACGTCGCTCACGATGACGTCACCGATGTGGACCGGCGCACTTGCGGTAACGCCCCTAAGCGCGCGCATCACGCCGGGGACGCGGTCTTTGGGAACGTCGCCCGCCGTCTTGACCGAGACCATCTTCTCCGTGGCAGAGCCCACAACTGGCACCGAGGTTGTCACCACACGCACGGGATGCGTGACCTCGTCGCGGACGTACTTGTCGCCGCGCATGCAAGAGTTGCCCGCAACCTTGGCAACGCTACCGTCGTCTGCCAGGGTGACGGTCACGGCGCACCCGCGGGGGCAACGTATGCAGGTCAGCGTTCTTTTCTCCATGCCCTATGCCTCCTCGAGCGTTACGACGACCTTCTCGACTCCTGCCCGAGCGAGAAGATCTGCACGCCTCAGCGTGACATCTTCCATTTCGCCAGGCACGAGAATCGGGCGACGCTTGGACAAGATGCGCTCGTCGCCGAGGTATACGCTGATGCGCTTGTCCTCAAAGACGCCGCCTACGCGGAAGCGCACGGTGAGCTTCTCGGGCATACGTGCAGGATCTATTGCCTGCGGCACGGTATAGCGCACGCCCCCCTTGGCAACCACTGGGATGCCAGGCGCCTCTTCTTGCGGCGGCTGCCCTGCGTGATCGTCTGCCCAAGCACCCGCTGCAGCACCGGCGGTCGTAGCCTCCTGCGAGACGTAGTCGACAAGGTCGTGGACGTGCAGCACGTTGCCACAGGCAAAGATGCCCGGGACACTGGTCTCAAGGCTCTCGTTGACCTCGGGCCCGCGTGTCACGCGCGAAAGTCTGACGCCGGCCGCACGGGAGAGCTCGTTCTCGGGGAGCAGCCCCACCGAGAGAAGCAGCGTGTCGCAGGGATAGCGCTTCTCGGTACCGGTGACGGGGTGGCCCCTCTCGTCCACCCGGGCAATCCAGACCGCCTCCACGCGGCTCTTACCCTCGACGCACGTAACCGTGTGCGAGAGCAGGAGCGGAATGCCAAAGTCGTCAAGGCACTGGACGATGTTTCTCTTGAGGCCGCCCGAATAGGGCATGAGCTCGGCCACGCAGGCGACATGGGCCCCCTCAAGCGTCATGCGGCGAGCCATAATGAGCCCAATGTCACCGGAGCCGAGGATGACCACCTCGCGGCCCGGCATGAGTCCCTCGATGTTCACCAGGCGCTGTGCCGTACCGGCGGTATAGACGCCTGCCGGCCTGAAGCCGGGGATGTTAAGCGCCCCTCTCGGCCGCTCGCGACAGCCCATGGCGAGAACCACGGCACCTGCCGAGATCCGCTGCATGCCGCGTGCCTCGCTCACACAGGTGACCACGTGGTCATTCGAGACGTCAAGCACCATGGTGTCGAGAAGAAACTCGACGCCTGCCTCGTGCGCAAGCCTCTCGTAGCGCGACGCATACTCGGGGCCCGTGAGCTCCTCGTTGAAGGTGATGAGCCCAAATCCGTTGTGGATGCACTGGTTGAGAATGCCGCCGGGCTTCTGGTCGCGCTCGATGACGAGAACAGAGCGCCTTCCATCACCCTTGGCGGCAATGGCTGCGGCAAGGCCTGCGGGACCTCCACCTATGACAATGACGTCGTAGTCACTCATGTGCGCAGCCCTCCTTGGCGATGGCGTCTTTCACGTGGCCAAAGACGAACTCCGAGCCCGGACCGGCCTTGGTGACCGTCTCCATACTCACGCCCGGTAGCTCACGGGAAAGGATCTCCATGATTTTCGGCGTGCAGAACCCCGCCTGGCAACGGCCCATGCAGGCACCCGCGCGCCTCTTGACGCCATCTAGCGAGCGTGCGCCACAGGGGCGATGAATCGCATCGACGATCTGCGCTTCCGTCACGTGGCAGCAGCGGCAGATGACCCTGCCGTAGAGGGGGTTCTCCTCACAGAGGCGCCCCCACTCGTCGTAGGTGAGGTCGTTCATGTTGGGGATGCCTTGGCGCGTCTCGACAAACTCGCCTGCCGCACGTTCCCCAAGGCCCAAGATGTCGCAGACAATGCCCGCAACCATGCGCCCGATGGCAGGAGAGGCCGTGAGACCGGGTGACTCGATGGCAGAGCAGTCCACAAACCCTGGCGCCGAGGGATTCTCGCCAATCAGGAACTCGTGCTCGGCCCTGTGGGCGCGAAGGCCCGAGAAGGACGTGATGACCTCGCGGAGAGGCACGTCGGCCACGGTGATCCCGCACTTCTCGGTCACCTCGGCAAGGCCTGCCGCTGTGGTGTCGGTACCCTCCTTGTCCTGGATGTCCTCGGCGGTGGGACCCACGATGAGGTTGCCGTGGATGGTTGGCGAGACCAGCACGCCCTTCCCCATCGCGGAGGGCAGTGCAAACACCACATGGCGAACGTGGCTGCCCGCAGTGGTGTCGAGCAGCATGTACTGGCCACGGCGAGGAACAATCTCGAGCTTGTCCTCGCAGACCATGTTGTGAATCTGGTCGGCATAGACGCCGGCAGCGTTGACCACGCATCGAGCAAGGAATCGCCCCTGAGGGGTCTCAAGCGCAAAGCCGCCCTCGGGCCTGCGCTCCATGGCCGTCACAGGCGCATCGAAGGCAAACCTCACGCCGTTTTTCGCGGCATTCTCTGCAAGGGCAACGTTGAGTCCAAACGGGTCGACAATGCCTGCCGTTGGGGCCCACAGGGCACCGACCGCATTGACCGAGATGTTGGGCTCCATCGAGCGCAGCGTGTCTCGGTCAACAATCTCGAGGTTGGGTACGCCGTTGGCCACGCCGCGCGCAAAGAGCTCACGGAGGCCGTCCATGTCGCGCTCGCTCGTGCACACGACAAGCGAGCCAATGCTCTTGATCGTGAACTGCAGCTTCTTTGCAAGCTCGTACATGAGGGCGTTGCCTTCGACGTTGAGGCGTGCCATGAGCGAGCCCGGCATTGCGTCGTAGCCGGCGTGCACGATGGCGGAGTTCGCCTTCGACGTTCCGCAGCAGACGTCATCCCCGCGCTCGAGCACGCAAACGCTTGCCGTGGTGCGCGCGAGTTCGCGCGCTACGGCGCAGCCGGAAACGCCGGCACCAATGACAACGACGTCGAACTGTCGTCCCAAGTCCTGCATCGGCCTCTCCTCGTTTCGATGGGCGGACGTGGCAAGGCTCTCTAGAGACCTATCGCCGGGGCCGATTATCCACCCGCACAGGCAAACTTCATCCAGATGCTAGACGGACGGTAGTGTGACCCCGTAGAACGGCAGCACTCGTCCGTAAACGGCAATGTCCGTTGACGGGCCTGCCGTTTTGTCAACAGCGGTGCCGCAGGAGAGGCCACGGGTCATGACGGGCCGCAGCGCGCGCCTACCGCGTGCCTTCGAACTGGCTCTCGTAGAGGCTGGCGTAGAACCCACCTTGGCAGAGCAGCTCGCCGTGCGTGCCCCGCTCGATGATGTGCCCGTCTCTCATCACGAGGATGCAGTCCGCGTCACGAACCGTCGAGAGGCGGTGCGCCACCACCAGCGAGGTGCGCCCTTCCATCATGCGGTCGAACGCGTCCTGAACCTGCAGCTCGGTGCGGGTGTCGATGGAGCTTGTGGCCTCGTCCAGCAGCAATATGGTGGGGTTGGCGAGCATGACGCGGGCAATGCAGAGGAGCTGTCGCTGCCCTTGGGAGAGCGAGCCTCCGTCCTCGCCGAGCAGCGTGTCGTAGCCCTGTGGCAGCTGTTCGATGAACTTGTGGGCATGCGCCTGCTTCGCGGCTGCGACCACCTCGTCAAGCGTTGCGCCAGGCGTCCCGTAGGCGATGTTCTCGCGCACCGTCCCGCGGAAGAGCCAGGTGTCCTGGAGCACCATGCCAAAGAGTGCGCGAAGGTCTTCCCGGCGCATGTTGCTGGTGTCGTGTCCGTCCACGAGTATCTGCCCGGCGTCCACATCGTAGAAGCGCAGGAGCAGATTGATGAGGGTGGTCTTCCCACAACCCGTGGGACCGACGAGCGCGATGGTCTGCCCTAGCTCAGCCTTAAACGAGATGTCCTGCAGAAGCGGCCGCTCAGGGACGTAGGAGAAGTCGACATGCGAGAACTCCAGGGTTCCTTGGGGCTCTTCGTCTTGCTCGGGCTCGGATGGGTCGGCACTCTGGGCAGGCGCGTCGATGAGCGCGAAGAGGCGCCGCGCCGAGGCGTAGGCGGTCTGGATCTGCGTGATGACGCCCGAAATCTCGTTGAAGGGCTTCATGTACTGGTTGGCGTACGAGAGAAACGTCTGCACCTGCCCCACCGTAAGGACGCTCGGCCACCCGGAGATAACGCATACGCAGCCCACCACAGCAACAACGGCATAGGTGATGTTGTTCACCAAGCGCGTCGCAGGGTTCGAAAGCGAGCTTGTGAACTGAGCCCGCTCCCCCACGCCACGCAGGCGCTCGTTAATGCCGTCGAAGCCAGCCTGTGCACGGTCACCGTACGCAAAGGAGCACACCAGCTTCTGGTTTCCCACCATCTCCTCGGCGTAGCCGCCAAGGGAGCCCTGGAGGGCCTGCTGGTCCTTGAAACCCTGAGCCGAGTAGCGAGCGATGAGCCACGCCACGAGCATCGAGGCGGGCGTCACGATGACCACCACAAGGCCCACGGGAACAGAGACCGAGAACATGAAGGCAAGGGTTCCCACGATGGTGACAACACCCGTGAAGAGCTGTGTCAGACCTTGGAGAAGACCGTCTCCGACCTGGTCCGCGTCATTGACCACGCGGGAGAGGAGGTCTCCGTGCGAATGTGCATCCACAAACGAGAGCGGAAGGTCCCTGAATCTTGCAAACGCATCGATGCGCAGGTCACGCACGGTCTCATAGGTAAGTCTGTTCGTGCAGTAGCCAGAGAGCCACTGCGTGACAGCCGCCGCCACAACCACAAGCGCAAGCTGCTGGAGCAATGGCATAAGGGCCGCAAGGTCAACGGCACCCGCCGAGACCATGCAGTCGATGGCGCGGCCCACAACGATGGGCGCATAGAGCTGAAGAACCACAGAGACCGCCGAGGCGACAAACGACGCAACGAGGGAGACCATGTGGGGTCGCGTGTAGGCAAGCAGGCGCCTTGTCACCTCGGCCGTGGGGATGGCCCTCTCGTCCAGGCGTCCCGCGGGTCCGCCGTCATCACCAATATCGCCGCGGGCGTTTTCCATGATGGTGCCAGCACCTCCGCTGGCGGCATACGGGTTGGCCATTACTCGCCTACCTCCTCGGGACGCTGCTGCGAGAGGCAGATCTCGCGGTAGATGGGGCAGCTCCTCATGAGCTCGGTGTGAGACCCCAGGCCAGCCATGCGGCCGTGGTCCAAGACAAGGATCTGGTCGCAGGACATGACCGCCGAGACCCGTTGAGAGACGATTACGCAGGTAAGCTCAGAGCGCAGGCTCCTAAGCGCCTGGCGCAGGCTTGCGTCGGTGCGGAAGTCGAGCGCCGAGGCGGAGTCGTCGAGAACCACGATGCGCGGGTGGTCCACAAGCGCGCGGGCGATGGTGAGTCTCTGCCGCTGGCCTCCGGAAAAGTTCTTGCCGCCGGCTTCCACGACGGCATCGAGCCCGTGGTCCTTGGCCCGCACGAAGTCTGCCGCCTGGGCGAGCCCGAGCGCGCGCCAGAGCTCCTCGTCGGTTGCCGAGGCGTCACGCCAGCAGAGGTTCGATCGGATGGTCCCCGAGACAAGCGAGGCCTGCTGGGGGACGAGCGAAACAAGGGAGCGCAGCTGGTCGAAGGGGTACTCGCGCACGTCTCGCCCAAAGACGCGAACGCTCCCCTCGGTGGCGTCATAAAGCCGTGGGATGAGGTTTACCAGCGAGGACTTGCCCGAGCCGGTGCCGCCGATGACGCCCAAGGAGCCACCCGCGCCAAGTCGCAGCGTCACGTCATCGACAGCGGGACGCTGCGTGCCCTCATAGGAGAAGCTCACGTGCTCGAGGGCAAGCGCCACGCCAGATGCAAGGGTACCGCGGCTGAGCGCAACATCGACAGTGCCCTCGTCGGTAACCTGGGGCTCGCAGTCGAGCACCTCCATGATGCGTCTTGCCGACGCCGTCCCGCGGTTGATGGTGATGACCAGGTTAGCGACGTAGACGATCGACACAAGCATCTGGGTCATGTAGTTCACGAACGCGATGACCTCGCCCTGGGTGAGCTCACCGCCATCGATGCGGATGCCTCCCATCCAAAGGATGGCGACAATCCCGAGGTCCATCACGAGGAGTGTGGCCGGGTTGAGAAGCGAGGAGAGCTTGCCGATCGCGACTGCGGTCTGCGTCTGGGCGTTGGCGGCATCGCGGAAGCGGTCGTTCTCGCGCTCCTCTTGCCGAAAGGCCCTCACCACGCGAACACCCGAGAGGCCCTCGCGTGTGACAAGGCTCACCTTATCGAGCCTGCCCTGGAGCTCGCCAAAGAGCGGTATGGACCGCGACATCACGAGCCAAAATACAACGGCAATGGCAGGCGTACAAACCAGGAAGACCAGGCCAAGCTGAGCGTCGATGAGCATTGCGCAGACCATGGAGCCAATGCCAAGGATGGGCCAGCGGATGATCTGCCGTATGCCAAGGGCAACGGTGACCTGCACCTGGTTGACATCGTTTGTGATGCGCGTGATGAGGGAGGGCGTACCAATGCGGTCGAGGTCAGCCGGTGCAAGCTGGTTGATCTTCGCATAGAGGTCATGCCGGATGTCAGTGCCAGAGTCCTGCGAGACGATCGCTGCCATCTTCTGACAGACGAGCGTGAAGCAGAACCCCACCACCGCAAGGACGATGAGAAGCGCGCACATACGCAGCACGTAGCCCTGGTCACGGCCCGCAATGCCCACGTCGATCATGCGTGCCACGATGACCGGGGTGATGAGGTCGAACACGACCTCGACGACCTTGCACAGCGTGCCTGTGATGATCTTCCCCCGATACTTGGGAAAGACGAACCTCCAGAGGATTTCGCCCACCAGTACCCCTTTCTATGGCTGACGGCCCATCGTCCTACTCAATGCCGAGCCTCTCCGAGAGCTCGAGCCACTCGTCCTCAAGCGACTCACGAGCTGCCAGCGCATCGTCAACCGCCTTCTGCGCAGCAACAAGCTTCTCGTAGTCAGTAGGATCGACCTCGGCAAGCGCCGAGCGACGCCGGTCTGGCTCTCCTTCGGTCTTCTCCAGTTTCCGAGACACCGCATCAAATCGCTTTTTTAGTTCACGGCGTTCTTGGTTCGACAGCCCCGCGCCCTGCGCGCCTCCCGAATCGCCCGACGTGGCCGGCCCTTCCGTAGCGGAGTTTCGCGAAGCGCACTCCGCGGAGGAAGGGGCTGCCACGCCCCCCTGCGAGTCGAGGAGGTCGAGGAACTCGTCTACGCCGCGCGGGCAGTGGCGCACGTGGCCGCCAAGCAGCGCGTGCTGGTCGTCGGTCACGCGCTCCATGAGGAAGCGGTCGTGCGAGACCATGAGCAGGGTGCCCGGCCAGGTGTCGAGCAGGTCTTCGAGAACGGCAAGCATGTCGGTGTCGAGGTCGTTGCCCGGCTCGTCAAGCACCAGGACGTTGGGCTCGTCGAGAAGCACCGTGAGCAGCGCCAGACGGCGGCGCTGGCCGCCAGAGAGGTCGCGCACGAAGTTCGTAAGCTCCGAGCGCTCGAACCCGAGGCGCTCCAGGAGCTGCGTGGGGCTCTGCGGCTTTCCGTCCACGCAGTAGGTGCTCTTGTAGCGCGAGAGCACCTCGAGCACGCGCCAGTTCTCCTTCTCCGAGAGCGTGTCCAGATGCTGCGACATCCAGCCAAAGCGCACGGACTTGCCAATGCGCACGGTCCCTGAGGTGGGTTCGAGCTTGCCGGTCATGACCTTGAGCAGCGTCGACTTGCCTGCACCATTGGCGCCCAGAATGCCAAAGCGGTCACCGGGACCAATCGTCCAGGTGATGTCGTCGAGCACGCGCGTGCCGTCGTGGTAGGCAAACGAGACGTCCTTCATCTCGATGACCTGCTTGCCAAGCCTGCTTACGGCAAGGCGCTTGAGCTCGATGGTGTTTCTCAGCGGTGGGTCGTCGGCGAGGAGGGCACGGGCGGCCTCAACGCGAAAGCGAGGCTTGCTCGTACGTGCCTTGGCACCGTGCGCGAGCCAGTTGAGCTCCTTGCGCAGCGTGTTCTGGCGACGCTCCTCGGTGGATGCGGCCATGCGGTCTCTCTCGACGCGCTGCTGGATGTAGGCCGAGTAACCGCCGTCGAAAGGCTCGATCTCTTGGTCGTGCACCTCCCACATGTGCCCGCAGACCTCGTCCAAGAACCACCGGTCGTGCGTGACCACGAGAAGCGCCCCCGCACCCTCGGGCCAGCGGGTCTTCAGGTGGTCCGCCAGCCAGCGAATGGCGTGCATGTCCAGGTGGTTCGTGGGCTCGTCCATGAGGATGACATCCCAGGTGCCCACGAGCAGGCGAGCCAGGTCGCAGCGGCGACGCTGGCCTCCGGAGAGCGTGCCTACCGTTGCATCCCAGTCCACGTCACCCAAGAGCTCGGAGATGATCTGGCGAACGTGCGGTTCAGAGGCCCAGACGTAGTCAGGGACCCCCCCTACCACGGCGCGACCTACGGTCCAGTCATCCTGAAGCTCGTCGTCTTGGCCGAGAAAGCCAACGTGAATGCCGTTTCTCCAGGTAACGTTCCCCGCATCGGGCTCCAGACGGTGTGCGATAAGCTCGAGCAGCGTCGACTTGCCGTCGCCGTTTCTGCCCACGACGCCTATCCGCTCGCCTTCATTAATGCCAATGGTCTGGTTGGAAAGCACGGGCTTGCCAGGCCATTCGTGCGAGAGGTTCTCGCAGCCTATGAGAATCCCCATCAGTCTTTCCTATCTCCACGGGCAATGCCTCTGAGAAGCGCAATCTCGTGTGCATAGCCTTCAAGCTCGTTGGGCGTCTCGAGAACCATCGGCAGGCCGCGGAGCCGAGGGTTTGTCACCACTGCGCCAAACGTCGAGAGGCCGAGCGTCCCTTGGCCGATCTTCTCATGACGGTCCTTGTGGGAGCCGAGCGGATTCTTCGAGTCGTTCAGGTGCAGGGCACGAAGGCGCTCCAGCCCAATGACGCGGTCGAACTCGTCGAGGACCCCATCGAGGTCAGAGACAATGTCGTAGCCGGCATCTGCCACATGGCAGGTGTCAAGGCATACGCCGAGAAGGTCCCCCTCGCGGGTGCCCTCGATGATGCGCGCGAGCTCCTCGAAGCGAGAACCCACCTCGGATCCCTTGCCCGCCATGGTCTCCAGAAGAACCGTCGTCTTCTGGCCACGGGCCAACACTTGGTCGAGCCCCTCGCAGATAAGGCGTATTCCCTCGTCAATGCCCTGACCAACGTGACTTCCAGGATGGAAGTTGTAGTAGTTGCCGGGCAGCTCCTCCAAAAGCCTGAGATCTCCTGCCATGGCCTCGCGGGCAAACTCGACCGTCTGCGGCTTGGCGGAGCAGAGGTTCATGGTGTAGGGGGCATGTGCCACAAGCCGGCCAAAGCCATGCTCGCCAAGGATGGCGAGAAGACCCGCGATGTCTGTGGGGTCTGGCGTGCGAGTGCGGCCACCCCGGGGATTTCTCGTAAAGAACGCAAACGTGTTGGCACCAATCTTGAGTGCCGTCTCCCCCATCTGGGTAAAGCCGCCCGCCACCGAAAGGTGGCAGCCAATGGTCATCTTTCCGTGGCCCGTCTCGCTCATGCGCGCTCCCCTGTCACGAGCAGGGCAACCTGGTCACAGATGGCGGTGGCCACGCGGCCGAGCGGAAGCGTGTCGAGCTGCTCGGTTCGATTGGGCCACACGAAGGCGATGCGGCTCGTGTCTGCGCCAAACGTGGAGTCCGGACGGGACACGTCGTTGGCCACGATGAGGTCGCAGCCCTTGCGGGCAAGCTTGCCGCGGGCGTTCTCCAAGAGGTCGTCCGTCTCGGCGGCAAAGCCCACCACCACGCGGTCACCCTTCGTTCGAGAGAGATCGGCGAGAATGTCTGCCGTCTGGACAAGGCTCAGCGTACTGAGGTCGTCTGCGCCCTTCTTGAGCTTGCGTGTGGCGAAGGCCGCGGGTGTGTAGTCCGCCACCGCGGCGGCACAGATGGCCGCATCGGCATCCGCAAATGCACCTAGCGCAGCGTCGTGCATCTCGGCGGCAGAGACAACCGGGACCACGTCCACGTCACGGGGAGCCTCGAGTCCAACGGGGCCCGAGACCAGCGTCACCGCAGCGCCACGACGTGCCGCCTCGCGTGCGATGGCATAGCCCATCTTGCCCGTGGAGGCATTTGCGATGTAGCGCACGGGGTCGATGGCCTCGTGCGTGGGCCCGGCCGTGATCACGAGCCTCATGCCCGCCATGTCCCGTTGCGCAGGATTGAGGGCGTCAAGCGCGGCGGCGGCAATCTCCTCCACCTCGGCAAGCTTGCCCTCGCCAATGTCCCCGCAGGCGAGAAGGCCTGACTGCGGCTTCACAAAGCGCACGCCGCGAGAGAGCAGCTTCTCGATGTTTGCCTGGGTAGCGGGGTTTCTCCACATGTGGACGTTCATGGCGGCCGCCACAAGCACCGGACAGTGCGTCGCTATGAGCGTGGTGGTGAGGCAGTCGTCGCCAATGCCTGCGGCCATCTTGGCAAGCACGTTTGCTGTTGCGGGGACAACGAGCACAAGGTCTGCCCAGTCGGCAAGGAAGATGTGCGGAATCGCGGAGTCGGGGTAGCTGTAGAGGTCATCGGCTATGGGATGCCCCGAGAGCGCCTCAAACGTGGGTGTGCCCACAAAGCGCTCCGCGTCAGCCGTCATGGTCACGCGCACGTCACAGCCGGCATGCTGCAAAAGGCGCATGACCTCGACTGCCTTGTAGGCGGCGATGCCACCCGTGACGGCGAGGACGACGTGAGGTGCCGTGGTCCCTGTTGTTGTCTCGATCACTTGCCCTCCCCCTCGCCATAGGGGTCGTCCACGACGAGGATGCGGTGGCAGTAAGGGCACTCGGCAACGGCATCACCGTGGGTCAGGTCGTGGAACGAGGCCGGCTGAAGCTTCACGCGGCAGATGGAGGGGACGTTACCCACGAGCCTCTCGACGGCAAGGCCCTTGAAGCGCTTGCGCGCAGCCTCGTAGCCGCTCATGTGCCGAGCAGAGATCTGGGCAACGACGCCCTTGCGCTCCTCGTCAAGCGTCACGATCCTGTGCCGAATCTGGGTGCTGCCCTTCTCGAACGACTTCTTCTGCGCCTCCTCCTCCTCGTCGAGGCGCTCGAGCGTGAGACGCGCGTTGCTCTCGGCGCGCCCTACCTTCTCGAGGTCCTCGTCAAGCCGCACCCGGTTGTGCTCGAGCTTCTCGACCTTCTTGGCAAGACCGGTGAGGTGGGCCTCATAGTCCTGGATCTGGCGGTACCCGTGGCTTCCCGAAGCCGCCTCTGCCTTGACCTCTTCGGTGCGAGCGCGGTAGCGCTCAAGGTCTCCCTGGTTCTCAGCGATGAAGGTCTCGAGGTCCTTGCGCTGACCCAAGATCTTGGTGAGTTCGCTTTGGACTTTCTTGCGTGCGCGGGCAATGGCCTGGACCTTCTTCTGCTGCGGCATGGCTGCGAGTGTCGAGGCGAGGCGCAGCATGTCGAGGTCGATCTCCTGGAGTCTGATAAGCGCCTGTGCTTCTGTCATGGGTCCCTCGTCTTTCTGTGGTGGGTGGAGTTTATTAGCTGCGCCGTGCGGCGACTTGCGCGACGAGCGAGACAAGCTCTGTGGCAAACGCATCGAGATTGGCCTCGGGCACGCGCTCGTCAAAGGAGATGCGAAGCGATCCGAGTGCCGAGTCACGGCCGATGCCCATGGCCGTAAGCACATGGCTTGCGCCAAGGGATCCAGACGAGCATGCCGAACCCGCCGAGACTGCAAAGCCACGCTCGTCAAGGCCCAAGACAAGGGCCTGCGAGTCCACGCCCGGCACCATCACGCTTACCATGCCGGGAAGGCGAGACCCATCGACGACAGCCGTGGTCGTGGGCGCAATGCCTGTTCCCTCGGCGCAGATGCGCTCGTAGAGCCTATTGGCGCGCGCGGCAACCACGGGTTGCGTGGCAGCCATGGCGTCACAGCATGCACGGGCGGCCGCCGAGAAGGCCAAGGCACCGCGAACGTCTTGCGTGCCAGCCCTCCTGCCTGCCTCCTGCCGCCCGCCAAAGGAGAGCGGGGCCAGGGGCGTGCGCCCACGGACGAGAAGCGCGCCCACCCCCACGGGCCCGCCGAGCTTGTGCGCGGCAAGGCTCACGGCATCCGCCTGGGCAACGTCGAGCGGGACATGGCCAAATGCCTGGACGGCGTCCGTGTGAAAGACTGCCCCACAGGCGTGCGCGGCGGCCGCGAGCTCGGCAACCGGCTGGATGACACCCGTCTCGTTGTTTGCGCTCATGACGGAGACGAGGGCGCAATCGGGGCCGAGCGCCTCATTGAGAGCGGCGGCAGAGACAGCGCCATCGCGGCCGGGCTTCACGAGGGTGACCTCGAAGCCGTTGCCTCTCAGGGCGCCCTGAACGTCGAGCGCGGAGTCGTGCTCGATGGCCGAGAGCACCACGCGCGTGCGCCTGCGGTCGCGCTGGCGTGCGCCACGGGAGATCCCCAAGAGTGCGAGGTTGTTCGACTCGGTGCCGCCTGACGTGAAGACGACATCAGAAGGACGAAAGCCCCCGCCCGCACAACGTACGATGTCCCGACGAGCGCCGTCGAGCGCCCGCGCGGCCTCACGGCCGAGCGTGTGAAGCGAGTTGGGGTTGGCACCGGCAATGGGCGACTCCTCGTAGGCTCGCTCGGCAGCAAGCGACTCCTGGCGTGCGGGAGCGCTTGCAGCATAGTCGAGGTATACGGTTGTACGTGCGGTCACGCTTCTCACGCTCTCCTCGTGAGCCCGGCTTCGCCGGCCTCAGTGATCTTGTGGATGGCCCCGCTGCGGTCTTCCCTGCCAAACACGGCGCTGCCGGCAACGAGAAGGCGCGCACCTGCGGCGCAGACATCACCTGCTGTAGTGGGCGAAATGCCGCCATCCACCTCGATGATGGGGGCTACATGGCGCTCGTTGCACATGGCCCTGACCTGGCGGACCTTACGCAGGGATCCCGGGATGAACTTCTGGCCACCAAAGCCGGGGTTCACCGTCATCACGAGCACCAGGTCAACGTCTTCGATGATGGCGTCAAGGGCCGAGACGGGAGTGCCGGGGTTAATGGCGACGCCGGCCCTGGCACCCCCCTCACGAATGAGGTTGGCAAGGCGGTTGGCGTGAGCCGTTGCCTCGTAGTGGAAGGTCACGATGTCGGCACCAGCGGCAAGGTACTCCGGAACCATCTGATCGGGGTTGGAGATCATGAGGTGGGCATCAACCGGGATGTCGGTTGCCTCCTTCACGGTCGCAAGGACGCCGGGACCAAACGTGAGGTTGGGAACAAAGTGGCCGTCCATCGCGTCGAAGTGCACGTAGCCTGCCCCCTCGATAGAGGCAAGCTCGTCTGCAAGGTGTGCCAGGTCTGAGGAGAGGATGGAAGGTGCAACCTGGACGTTATGCTCTAGCATTGGCTCTCCTTTGGCGTGATATCTCTCTCTTCCATACCATAGAACTCCACGCGTGGTGCGCGCGTGAGAAGCGTCTCCATGGCTTCGTCGATGGGACGGCCCTCAAAGAGCACGGCATGCACCGCCTCCGTGATGGGTACTTCGATGTCCCGCTCGCGTGCGAGCTCGAGGACCGATTCCGAGGCTGGTGCACCCTCGACCACCATATGCGTGCGAGCCTGGTACGCCCCGAGCGACTCACCGCCGACAAGCGCTCGGCCAAAGGACCTGTTGCGCGAGTGCTCGGAGGTGCAGGTGACCACGAGGTCCCCCATGCCAGCGAGTCCCATGCACGTCATGGGGTTGCCACCAAGCGCAGCCACCACGCGACCAATCTCGGCGATGCCGCGGGTCATGAGAACGGCAAGGGTGTTATCGCCCATGCCCAGGCCGCTTGCGATGCCGCAGGCGATGGCTACCACGTTCTTGACGGCCCCGCAGCACTCCACGCCCCGTATGTCGTCGCTCACGTAGGCCCTGAAGGCTGGGCCGGCAAGCAGGCCCTGAAACCAGGCAGCCGTGGCGACATCCTCCGAGGCAACGACTGCGGCCGAAACCATGCCCTGGCAGATCTCCTCAGCGTGGTTTGGCCCCGAGAGCGCCGCCACGCGAGTGGGGTTGCCCAGCTCCTCAGAGGCCACCTCATGCATGAGCAGGTGGGAGCCCCGTTCCATGCCCTTGGAGAGCACGAGCACGCGCGCGTCGGCATCGAGGTGGGGTGCCAGGCCATGGCAGGTCTGCCTCAGGTAGGCGGATGGCGTAGCCAGTATCGCGGCATCGACCCCACGCACAGCCTCGCCAAGGTCGCTTGTTGCGGTGACGTTTGGCGCAAGCTCGTAGTTGGTGAGGTGGTTGGGGTTCTTGCGGTCCCGGTTCATGGCGTCGGCCGCCCGAGGCGTGCGCGCCCACAGCACAACCTCGCCGACGGCAGGTGCGACAAGGCCCGTCATGGCCGTGCCCCAGGAGCCCGCACCCATGACGGCAACGCGACTCACTTGGACTTCCCCTCGTCGTGGTGGAACGAGAATCGCTTCTCCTCGTGATGCAAGAGCTTGTGGATGTTGCCGCGGTGGGCCCAGACAACGCATGCTGCCACGACGAGCATGGGGGCTACCGCCACGGGGCTGTAGCCCAGCACGATGGTCCAGATGGGAAGCGAGACCGCCGCGCAGGAGCTTCCCAACGAGACGAAGCGTGTGGGCAGCGCAAAGACCAGAAACACGGCGAGAAGCCCAAAGGCAATGCGTGGGTCAAGGCCCAGCGCCGCGCCAAAGCCAACCGAGATGCCCTTGCCGCCGTGGAAGCCAAGGTAGGGAGAGAAGACATGTCCCAGCACGCAGGCGCCGTAGACGCAGGTGAGAGCCCAGTCAAAGGGCTGGCCCGGAGCAAGCGTTGCCGCGTCGGCAAAAGAGGCCGAGAAGGCCCAGGTGGCAAGCCCCGTGCATGCCCATCCCTTGCTCGCATCAAGCAGAAGGGTGAGGCCTGCCGCCCATGCTCCTATGGAGCGCCCGACGTTGGTCGCACCGATGTTGCCCGAGCCCGTGTGACGCACGTCAACACCGCGGGAACGGGCGATGAGCATGCCAAACGGTATGCCGCACACAAAGTACGCGATGGCGCATGCGACGAGCGTAGGTATTACGAGTTTCACTTGTTCCCCTCAGACTTTTTTCGGAAGCGAAGACGGATCGGCGTTCCCTCGAGGTCGAACCTCTCGCGGATGCGGTTCTCGACGAAGCGTTTGTAATTGTCGTCCACAAGGTCGGGCGCATTGCACCAGATGGTGATGACCGGCGGCCGGGAGCCCGTCTGCGTGACGTACTGCATCTTGAGGCGACGCCCCTTGTCGGAGACCGTGTGGCCTCCCTGCCGAACCTCCTCGAGAAGGGCGTTGAGCTCGGAGGTGCGCAGCTGGCTCTCGCGGGCCTGGGCGCAAGACATGGCCAGCCGGAGGGCCTTGTCGGTGGCGCGGCCGGTCAAGGCCGAGATGTTCACGTACGGGACCCAGGTCGCAAACTGCAAGCGCTTGTCGATGGAGGCCACCACGCGGTCACGCTGCGCCTCGGTCTCGATGAGGTCCCACTTGTTAAGGCAAAGCAGAAGCGCGCAGCCACGGTCGATGGCCATGGCGGCCACCTTCTGGTCCTGCTCGGTGACGCCATCGGTTGCGTCAACAACGAGGAGGCACACGTCGGCGCGCGCCATGGCCATGAGCCCACGCACCATGCTGTAATACTCGACGTCCTCGTGGACCAGGTTCTTCTTCCGCATGCCGGCAGTGTCGACCAGGCGAATCCTCTGGCCCTGCCACTCGATCATGGTGTCCACGGCGTCGCGGGTGGTTCCGGCCACATCCGAGACGATCGAGCGCTTCTTGCCGGCAAGACGGTTTGCGAGCGATGACTTGCCCACGTTAGGGCGACCCACGATGGCAAGCGAGAGGACGCCCTCCTCGGGTTCCATGTCCTCCTCGGCAGGAAGGACCGCCACCACATCGTCAAGGAGGTCACCAGTACCGTAGCCGTGGGTGGCCGAGAGGGGTCGGGGCTCCCCCACGCCTAGGGCGTAGAAGTCCCAGAGGTTGTCGTTCTCGGTGGCGGGGCTGTCCTTCTTGTTGACCACCAAAAAGACGGGCCTATCCTGTCTGCGGAGGATCTTCGCGACCTCCTCGTCCTCGTCCGTCACGCCGGTGGAGCCATCCACCACAAAGACGATGGCGTCGGCCTCCTCGGCGGCGATCATGGCCTGCTCCCGAATGCGGGGGGCAAAGGTATCCTTCGACTTGACCGACTCGATGCCTCCGGTATCAATGATCACAAAGTCGTGACCGTTCCAGTCTGCGTCGTGATAGGAGCGGTCGCGTGTGACACCACGACTCTCGTGCACGATGGCGTCACGACTCTGGATGATGCGGTTGACAAGAGTCGACTTGCCGACGTTGGGTCGACCGACCACGGCGACGACAGGCTTTGACATGAAGTGCTCGCTTTCTCTCGGCATATTTAGCACGTTTGAGCATATCACGACCGTGTGCGCACCTCATGGCCGGCTGGGCTCACCCCAAACTCTGCGTCACCGTGGAGAGGATGCTCTCGGGGTCCCCATGCGCGACGGCGGCCACACCACCACGACGGCCTATCTCCCGCATCACGTGGTCTTGGGTGTCTCCGTCAAGCGTCAGGTGGTCAAAGTTGAACATGACCTCAGGGAGGACGACAACGTGATTCGTGAGGAGCTCCGGCAGTTGCGCCAGGAGGTCTTGGGACACGATAAGCCCCGTGACGTTGACGTCGCCGCCAAAGTAGTCGTTGTGGATGGGGTATGCGCGTACCCGCCCCGAGGGGGACCACAGCTCGCTGAAGAAGGAGATTGCCGCTCGCGGGGCCTCGCCACAGACCACAAGGACGGTGATCTCGCGTCGGGCAAGCTCTTTCTCGGTTGCACCAAGCTCCTCCGCGTGGTCGCGGGCGACCACGGCGGATTCGTCCAAAAAGCTCCTAAGCATGCCGATGCCGTCATAGTATTGCGGGTAGCCATCATAGGCCTCCGCCGGGGGCACCGGCATATCTGCCGCAACGTAGAACTCGTCGGAGAGCTGGAAGCGCGTGATGCCCAGCCTGAGCCTCGCGCGTGCCTGGTAGGGTTCGATGAGCTTGACCACGGCTCGCGCTGCATCGGGATCGTCCGAGAATGACTTGGAGAAGCGACGCGAGAAGCGCGTGTAGCCAAGCGGCACCACGGCAAGCGACGTGATGCTGGGACGCTGCTCGACCCAGTCAAGGGTACGTGCGAGCTCGCTGCCATCGTTCACACCGGGGCAGAGCACGATCTGCGCGTGAATCTCGATGCCCGCCGCAAGCAGCCGCTCCAAGACATCGATGCCGCGTTGCGCATGGGGGCCGATGAGCGTGCGCCTGACTTCGGGGGATATGGCATGAATCGAGACGTTCATGGGCTCGAGGCGGTAGGTGATGATACGCTCGGCGTCCTCGTCTCTCACGTTGGTGAGCGTAACGAAGTTTCCCTGGAGAAACGATAGGCGGTAGTCGTCATCACGCAGGGAGAGCGACGGACGGGCATCTGACGGGAGCATGCTCATGAAGCAGAACTGGCAGGCATTCACACAGGTACGGATTCCGTCGAAGAGGACGTCAGTGAAGCCGATGCCCCAATCCTCGCCAGGCTTGCGCCAGAGCTCGCAGGCATAGGTGCCGCCGTCGGTAGGGTCGAACACCTCGAGCTGGCAGGATGCGCCGTCGGCCTCCCAGCGCCAATCGATGAGGTCGCGCAGCTCGTGCCCGTTCACGCTTTCGATGCGCATGCCAGGCTCGATGCCCGCCTCCCAGGCGGGGCTCTCGTCCTCGACGGATTGCACCCAGGCGCCCAGCGGGCGCTCACGCGTGGACGCGTAGTCTGCGCGATCTTTTGGCACGCCTACTCCCCTATCATCGACTCGATTGCGGATACCACGGCACGAATCTGAGATGACGGCGTCGAGGCACCCGCCGTGACGCCCACGAGCCCTACCCCTGAGAACCACGCAGCCTCAAGCTCGTCTGCGCCTTCCACATGATGGGTCTTCGGACACGCAGCCCGCGCGATCTCTGCCAAGCGCGTCGTGTTGGCGGAGTTGCGCCCGCCAATCACGACCATCACGTCTGCGCGTGCGGCAAGCTCGGCACAGGCACCTTGGTGCCCTGAGGTTGCCTCGCAGATGGTGTTCACCACACGAAGCTCCTCCGTGCGTGCGAGCAGTGCCGTGACGACCTCGGCAAGAAGCGCCGCAGACTGCGTCGTCTGCACAACGACACCGGTCTTGCGGGCGCGTGGGAGTGCCAGTGCCTCTTCCGCGGTACCAACAACAACGGCTCCCGGCGCATGGGCGAGCGTCGCTGTAACCTCGGGGTGACCCGCCTCGCCCACGATGACAACGCGGTAGCCCTCGGCGGCGAGCCTCTCGGCGGCACGGTGGACCTTCTTCACGAAGGGGCAGGTGGCATCAACGACCGATGAGCAGAGCTCACGTGCCTCGGCCTCAATGGCGGGGGTCACGCCGTGCGTACGGAGAACGAGCGCAGAGCCGGCCGCCTCGCGCGGGTCTTCGACCACCGAGGCTCCACGCGTGCCAAGGCTCTCGACCACGCGCGGGTTGTGGATGAGCGGTCCCAGCGTGCGAACGCGCCCCCGTCCGCCCTCGAGCGCATGCTCGGTCATCTCGAGTGCGCGCTCCACGCCGTAGCAGGCTCCGGCCTCACGTGCCACCTCTACCCTTGCCATGGCTACATCTTCCCCGGGTGCTCTTCGCGAAGCTCGTCACGAAGAGCGTAGACGGCGTCCATGCCGGCCTTCGACATGGCAGAAAGCTGGGCCTTCCTACCCTCGACGCCAAGGGAGTCCCAGGTAATGGGGTCTCCGGCCTTGAGCCAGACGCGAGAGAAGCGGTGCAGGTGGCTTCCCCGGCGCGTGACGTCTCGTGCGCCAACGATGGCTACGGGCTGCACCGGCGCATGGGCGAGCTGCGCCATGAGCGCATAGCCCTCATGGATGGTCACGGGCTCGTCGTCGCTCTTGATACGGGTACCCTCGGGATAGATCAGCACGCACTCCCCGCGGCCAAGGGCCGCTCGCGCGCGACGAACGGCCTTCATGTCTGCGGTGCCGCGCTGCACGGGAATGGCCCCGATACGCGTGAAGAACCACGTGACCGCTGGAGACTTGTCAAACTCGCTCTTGTAGATTGTGCGCACGCGAATCCCACGGAGCCAGAGCTGCACGACGATGATGACGGGATCGAGCATGGAGCCGTGGTTCATGATGATGACCCTCGGCGTCTTGTCGCCGACGAGCTTCTCCTTGTCCTCGACGGTCCAACGCCAGCGGAACTGGCTCCAAACAAAGCAGAGAAGCACTGCCAGACCAAGGATCGCACGAGCCGGAAGCGGGTAGTTCCTCATGCCGTTGTCGTAGTAGTCGTCAAACGAGTTGCCATGAAAGGCGCGCAGGCGTTTCTCAGCGCTCTTCTTCTGGGCGTTCACGAGCGGGGCTCCATAAGCGCCGCCTCAAGCCTGGGGTCCAGGCTGCAGATGGCCTTGACGACCTCGTCCACGCTGAGCGTCGAGGAGTCGATGTGGTGCGCGTCGAATGCGGGCTTGAGTGGGGCGGTCTTTCTCGTGGAATCAAGTTGGTCTCGGCGGTTGAGATCGTCGAGAATGCGCTTGACCTCAGTCGGGTCTGCTGTGGCGTTGGCGTCCTTTGCGGCGTCGCCCCCCTCGCGCTGAACGGCCCTGCGCAGGGCACGCGCAGCTGGGTCGGCCGTGAGGAAGACCTTCACGTCGGCCTTGGGGAAGACCACGGTGCCGATGTCTCTTCCTTCGGCAACGACGTTGCCTGTCTCGCCGTATGCGCGCTGCAGCTCAACCATGGCCTCGCGGACCTCAGGGATGGCGGAGACGGCAGAGACGTTGCGGTCAACCTCGGGCGTGCGGATCTCGGCCGTGACGTCACGGCCGTTCGCCGTGACGGTCTGGCCCTGGGGCGAGGTCCCAAAGGTGATGGAGGTCGTGCGCGCGACCTGCGTTACGGCCCCAGAGTCTGTGGGGTCGATGCCCCGACGCAGGCACTCTGCTGTGACGGAGCGATACATGGCGCCGGTGTCGAGATAGGTGAGGCGGCACTTCTCGGCGATGGCGTGGGCGACCGTGGACTTGCCAGACCCAGCAGGCCCGTCGATGGCGACAATCATGCGTCCTTCCTTCCCTTGACACCCCAGATGTCCCTAAGGTCGTAGGGGTTTTGCGTGGTCGAGCGTTCGATGACCTCCTCGGGTGCAAGGTTGAAGCCACCGAGGTAGAAGCTCTTGCCGTTGCAGGTGTAGTACGCCGAGCAGACGTTTGCCAGGTGTACGTTCCAGAAGCGGTCATACGGTATATCGTACATGGCCGCAATGAGTATGCGAGAGAAACCACCATGGGTGACAAGGGCGGTTCTGCCGACAAGCGGAATCAGCTCGCTCATGAGGTGGCGGGCGCGGGCAGTTGCGTGCTCAAACGACTCCGCTCCCGGTACGGGAAGCGAATGGCCCTCGTCGTCAAGCGGCCAGGGGAAGAGCGCGCGACCAGAGTTGCTCGACTCGAAGCGCGTGCCCTCAAGCTCACCAAAGTCAAGCTCCACAAGGTCATCATCTACGCGCACGGGGATGCCCAGGCGCTCGCCTGCCTCCTCGGCCAGGCCGCGGCAGCGCGAGAGCGGCGAGCACCAAATGCGCTCGGGGGCAAAGGCCACGAGCGCCTCCACGCCATGCGCGCGCTGCTCCAAGCCACGCTCAGTGAGGGGAACGTCCCTTCGCCCCGAGAAGAAGTGCTCGGTGTTTGCGGGTGTCTCCGGGTGCCTCATGACCAAGATCCGCTGCTTCATGCCAAAATCCACGCTAGCCATCCTTCCCTAGAGCGCTTGTGTCTCCAGCGCAGACGGCCTCTATGGCCGCGACCTCGTGCGGCATGAGCTCGCGCCAGTGGCCCTCCTTGACTCCCGTGAGCACGAGAGGCCCAAACGCATCACGGTGCAGGCGCAAGACCTTGTGGCCAACGGCCTGCAGCATCTTTTTTACCTGATGCTTCCGGCCCTCGTGGATGGTGAGTCCCACCACCGCATTGGGCTCTCCCCCACCGGTTCGGCCCGCGCCGTGTGGGGCCACCACCGCATAGAGGGGATCGCCCTTGGCGAGCAGCTCTGTCCTGGCGGGCGAGGCCGGACCGTCCTCAAGCATCACGCCGCGGCGCAGACGGTCGAGGTCATGGGCCGAGGGAGTGCCCGACACCAGAGCCACGTAGTGCTTCTCGATGTGGCGCGACGGATGGAGCAGGGCCTGGCCAACGCTGCCGTTCGTGGTGAACAAGAGGAGTCCTGTTGTGTCCATGTCGAGGCGCCCGACCGGGAAAATCCCAGGGTAGGTCTCTGTGGGGACAAGCTCTGCCACCGTGGGCCTTCCCTGTGGGTCGCTCATAGTGGTCACATAGCCTGATGGCTTGTAGAGCATGAGGTAGCGGGGCTTCTCGAGGATGCGGCACTCGATGCCGTCGACGCTCACCACGTCGGCGGCAGGGTCCACCTTGCTGCCCAGCTCGCTCACAACCTCGCCGTTCACGCACACGCGACCAGCTGTCATGAGCCTCTCGGCACCCCTCCTGCTTGCGACGCCGGCCCGTGCAAGAAAGCGCTGCAGGCGCATGGGGTAGAGCCCGTCCTCGCGCAGCGGGTCACTCATCGCTGGCATCGCCCCCTGCGGCATCGGTGGCGCTATCGGTGCCTACCTCAGGCGCCTCCTCCTCGGCACCGTCGCCCAGAAGCTCGCGCTCGTCATCGATGTCATCGGACGTCTCCTCAAGGGTCGACTCGAGCGAGCGACCCGAGAGTCGCTCGCGAATGAACTGGCGGGACTGCTCGTCGGGTGCAAAGTCCTCGAGCGGAGGGAGGTCGCGGATGCTTCCCAGCCCAAAGCGCTCGAGGAAGGCGCGGGTGGTGCCAAAGAGGATGGCCTGCCCATGCTCGGCATCGTGGCCAACCTCGCGTACCAGGCCCTTCTCGCGCAGAGAAGCAATCACGCCATCGGAGTTCACCCCGCGCACCGCGCGTACGCCCTCGCGCGAGACGGGCTGGTGGTAGGCAATGACGGCGAGGGTCTCGAGCGCGGCCTGCGAGAGACGGCGCTGGTCCCATGAGAGGACGTAGGCCGCAACCTGGTCGTGAAACGCGGGATGCGTGAAGAGCCGCCACCCGCCGGCCACCTCGCGCAGCTGGAAGCCGCGGTTGGCATCGGCGTACTCGGCGGAGAGCTCGGCCAGGGCCGAGGCCACGTCCCCCGGTGCTGATCCCGTCGCCTTTGCAAGGTCGATTGCCGAGACGGAGTCGTCCGACACGAGGAGCAGGGCTTCAAGAAGCCCCCTCAGCGACCCATCCCCAAGCCTATCCAGACTCGCCATCACGCGTCCTCCCCCGTATCTTCGTGTGTCTCGCTGTCGTCCGTAGAAGCTCCGCGGCCAAGCTCGGTAAGGCCATGCGCATCAAAGCCCTGCTCGTCCAGCTCGTAGAGCACCGACTCGTCCAGCTCGTAGGGAGTGGCGCCCTCCACGTGCTCGAGGTCTATGTCACCAAAGTTGTGCTCCTGGTACATGCGCAGCTTATCCCTGTGGTAGAGGTCGAGAACCGCCAGGAAGTTCGCGACGATGGTCTCTGGTGCCTCGGATCCGTCGAGCAGGTCCGAGAAGGTCAGACAACCGCGAGACCGCGCCATGCGGTCGACCGAAGCCACCGTGAGCGCGATGGGAAGCCGCTTGGGTGCGATGTGCTCGGATTCCAGAAGGAAGGACTCGCGGTGCGCGTCGACGTCCGCGCAGATGACGGCAAGGCTTCGCAGCGTGATTCCCTCGAGATAGTCGGGCATGAGGTCCAAAAACTCAGGATCAGGGCCTACGGTGCGCGGCACCATGCGCGACTCCGCCTCCATACGGCTGCCCAGCGCCGCACCGGCATTGCGGAACTGCTTGTACGTGATGAGGCGAGCAATGAGGACCTCACGGGCCTCGTCGGGCGAAAGCCCCGCAAGGTCGTCACCCTCGTCCAGCCCGTCGCCCTCCATGGGGGTGGCGCGTGCGTTGCTGCCCTCGGGAACGAGCGCCGCCGCCTTCATGTCCAGAAGCGTCGAGGCAACGAGCAGAAAATCGCTTGCGACATCGAGGTCGAGGTCACCCATGCGCTCAACTTCAGCCAGATACTGATCGGCGACCTCGGCCACCGAGATGGAGCCAATGGCCACCTTCTGCCGGCTTACGAGCTGCAGGAGAGGATCGAAGGGTCCCGTGTACCCGTCTGTCTTCACATGCCAAGACATCGAACGCTAGGCCCCCATGAAAAGATCGTAGAGCGAGCCTGCCGTGGAGTCTAGAATCCACCCAAGGGGGTCTACGTTAAAGGCGTAGGGGATGAGGTAGAGCGCCACAACGAGGATGGGCATCGCATACTGTTGCACCTGGTAGTAGATACGGCGGGAGCGCTCGCTTCTAAAGAGCGGCGAGATGACCTTGGAGCCGTCGAGCGGGGGCAGCGGTATGAGGTTGAAGCACATGAGCATGAGGTTCACATAGACGTACGTCGAGAGGACCACGAGCGTCCAATATGCCACCTGGTACCAGGGATTCACGGCGAGCGCTCCAGAGTTGAGCCCCGAAGTGAACCCCCAATACGCGAGGCGGCAGACAGCTGCTCCGGCAAGCGCCTGCAGGAGGTTGCAGACCGGGCCGGCAAGAGCCACCAGCGCCTCGTCGCGGCCGCGCGTCTTGGAATCGAAGTTCATGGGATTGTAGGGCACGGGCTTTGCATAGGCAAAGATTGGCCCCCCAAAGGCACCCATGATGAGCGGAAGGATGACAGAGCCAAAGGGGTCAATATGTGCGGCAGGGTTAAGCGTGAGGCGCCCTGCGTTCTTGGCCGTGGGGTCTCCAAGCCGGTTGGCCATCCAGCCGTGGGCCACCTCGTGCGGAATGGCCGAAAGCATGACGAGGCCCACCGAAATGAGAATCGAGATGACGCGAGAGGTCGAGAACACGTCACACCCCTTTCTGACTAGATACGGTAGGCGGCCCTTGCGAGCAGCCAGTCTATGACAAAGAGCACAATGGCGACAAGGGCGAAGTCACCCCTGAAAGCTCCGCCCATGGGCGTGCGAAAGACGAGGAGGCCTTGGATGGGCTCCGGGACCATGCCGGTTGCAACGCCGTTGATGCCAAGGAGCGCCGTATGGAGCATACCCACATCGAGCGAATCGGCAATCACCAGGATGCAGAGGGCCACGGCAAGCACACGCGTGACGAGCGCGACCGCGCGCAGGGCAGCGCGAGCCCCAGGGCGTCCGAGGCTACGCATCGGCCTCGCCTGCCTCCATTGCCTCAGAGAGCTCAAGCCACTCCTGCTCGAGTGCGGGAATCTTCTTGGAGAGGGCATTGTACTCGCTCATGCAGGCATTAAAGCGGTCGGTGTCGTTGTAGAGCTTCTCGTCTGCCATGAGCGTCACGAGCTCGTCGTAGCGGTCGTGAGCGGGACCCAGGGCTGATTCCACCTCCTGCAGACGACGCTTTGTCTTGCGTAGCGCCTTGCTTCTGCGGTTGCGCTCCTCGGCCTCGGCACGGCGCTGCTCCTTGGTCTTAACGTTGCGGCCGCCTGCGGCCCGCTCGGCGGGCTCTGGCATGACCCGCGTGGTCCTTGCCGGTGCGGGCTGGTTCGCAGGCACCGCCTGTGCCGAGGCTGCAGCCTCAAGCTCGGCACGCTTGAACTGGTAGTACTCGTAGTCGCCATCGTAGAGCGTCACCTTGTGATCACGCACGTCGACCACTTTGTTGGCCACGGCGCGCACGAGGTGCTCGTCGTGGCTGATGAGCACAATGGTGCCCGGGAAGTGAACCAGAGCCTGCTCAAGCACGTCCACGGAGTCGATGTCAAGGTGGTTGGTGGGCTCATCGAAGCAGAGCAGCGGGTCTGGCGCCACAAGCATCTTGGCAAGGGCGAGGCGTGCCTTCTCGCCGCCAGAGAGCACCGAAACGCGCTTGTTGACGTCGTCTCCGTGGAAGAGGAACGCCCCTAGGAGGCGGCGCTCCTCAGAGGTGGTCCAACCCGGAGCCACGGCGTCCATCTCCTGGAGCACCGTGTTTGCCGGGTCAAGCTGCTCGAGCTGGTGCTGTGCGTAGTAGGCGCAGGTGACGTTCTGCCCGAGCTCGACTGCGCCCGAATCCGGCCCCAGGTGCCCGTTTATGAGCTTCATGAGGGTTGACTTGCCGGCTCCGTTGGGACCAACAAGCGCAACGTGGTCACCGCGGTAGAGCGTGAGGCCTACATGGTCGTAGACGTGGTTCTCGCCAAAGGACTTCGAGACGTCCTCCACCCTCACGACGGTGTCGCCTGTGCGTGGGGGCTCAGGAAAGAAGAAGTGCACCTTCTTTGAGCCCTCGGGCAAGATGACAAGTTCGCTTCTTATCTGCTCGATGCGACGCATGCGCTCCTGTGCCTGTGCAGCCTTTGTGGGCTTGTAGCGGAACTTGTCGACAAAGACCTGCATGTGGGCGATCTCTCGCTCCTGGGCGGCGCGCTTGGCGCGCATCTGCTCGAGGTTGTCCTCGCGCTGGTGCAGATAGGCGGAGTAGTTGCCCGTATAGGTAGCGAGGCGGCGGTTCTCGACAGCTGCCACGTGGCTCACACAGGCGTCCATGAACGAGCGGTCGTGGCTCACGAGAAGGACTGCGCCGTCATAGGTTGAGAGGAAGTGCTCGAGCCACTGGACACTCTCGAGGTCAAGGTGGTTGGTGGGCTCGTCGAGGAGGAGCAGATCGGGGTGACGCAGCAGCAGCTTCGAGAGGGCGATGCGCATCTGCCAGCCACCGGAGAAGTCCGACGCCGGCTTGTCGAAGTCCTCGATGGGAAAGCCGAGGCCACCGAGTATCTGACGCGCACGGGCCTCAAGCTCATATCCGCCTAGGCGCTCGAAGCGGTCTTGGGCGTGGCCGTAGTCATCGAGCAGGCGGTCAAGCTCGGGGCCGGGCTTCGTGGTCGAGATCTTGGCCTCAAGCTCCGTGACGCGGCGCTCCCACCCCTTGACCTCGTGGGCAGAGTCGACAACCTCCTGCAGGGCGGTCTTCTCGCCGTCAATCCTGGTTTCCTGCTCGAGGTAGCCGACGGTAGTCTCCTTGGCAAAGGAGACGGTGCCCTCGTCAGGGGTCTCTTGGCCCATGATGATCTTGAGCAGCGTGGTCTTGCCGGCGCCGTTGGGGCCAACCAAGGCCCAGCGCTCGCCCGCGTTGAGCTGGAGCGTTGCCTGCGAGTAGAGAACCCTGCCACCAAAAGACTTGGCGATCTTGTCTGCGAGTGCTATCACGTGAACCCCTCGGGATGCCAAATTTACCAAGGGGTGAGTATACGGTACACACGTGCAGATGAGGTGGGGATGGAGGCAACGTGCGGCGGGGCGGGAAATGGCCGCGGCTGGTATAACGTCCCCATGACGCCGTCGGCTCCCCTACTCCGCAACCGTAAGGTGAATCGCGAACCCAGCAATCTGCTGCTTGAAGTAGACGAGAAACGTCGACCCATCGGGATTGGTGACGCGCGAAGAATCGTCAACCTCAAGGCCACGCGCTGCAAACCACTTCTCAGCAGCAGCGATGTCGTTCACGTGGAAGCCAACGTGGCCCTTCTCCCCGCGCCCGCCGCGCTTCATGACCTCGACCAGGGTGCCGGCAAAGAAGGAGGGGGCCTTCTCGATGCGCGTGAGCCCCATCAGGGCCTCGAATTCCCCAGCGATACGGCTGGCCTCTTCCTCGTTTGCGGCATTGATGCCCACATGGGCCACGTGCATGTCGAAGAGCTCAACGGGGTTCTCAGCGTTCTGTGCCATTTGGTTTCCTCCAAGCGACGTGTGTGGGTGACTTGCCCACACCAAGGCTATCACCACGATGGCTCCCACAGTCACCGAGAAAAGAGACAGGCCGGACAACCAATGGTCATCCGACCTCTAAGGCAAATGGTGGGCGATGCTGGATTCGAACCAGCGACCCCATCCGTGTGAAGGATGTGCTCTACCCCTGAGCCAATCGCCCGTGCGGCTTGCTATGTTACCAAAACAAGCCGGCGGCGCAACCGAGAATTCTCACCTTCCCGTGATTGCTTCGCGAAGCATGAGGACGTAGGCGTCCGCGCCTTCGGGGCGCAGGTGCGTCCCATCGTCCCAGAAGTACTCGTCGTGACCCGCGCTCGTGGCGTACCAGTCGATGACCTCGCAGTTGGAATACTGGGCCGCCACCTGCCTGAAGAGGTCGTTGTTGAGGTCTTGCAGGGCGAGGGGGACGCGCGCTGTCACGAGGAACACCTTCTTGCCGGGGTCCACCGCCTCGACGAGGGCCTTGACCTGATCCTCGGTCGCCACGCCATTATTGCCAAGCGACCACACCACAATGTCGCCATCATGGCCTGCTGCAACGTCCTGCGTGTAGATATCTGGACCGTCGTAGATCTGACGACCCACGGTTGCGTCAATGTAGCCGTTGGGGAAGATGGTCTCAAACTGGTTGATGGCACCTGCCGGAACAGAGTCGCCGATGAGGATCACCTTTGCGTCGGTGGCACCGGTCTGTGCGTCTACGTCGTAGTTCACGTTGTTGATGGACGAGAAGGCCCCGTCGAATGCGGTCCTCTCAAAGTACGTGCCCGAGTCATCATAGCTCTCGAGACTCTCGGCCTGCTGGGTGAGAGCCGACTCCTGGCCGGCTGCCGCCGCCTGCGGCGTGTTTGCCGTCTCGGCGTCAAGCGGGACCAGCATGAGCACGAGGACCGCAAGCACGCCGATGCCCTCTATCACGAGCCTCGGTAGGGGCTGGGCAAGAAGTCCGCGCGTAAGCCTCGAGTGGGAGACGCCGCGCTGCGCTCCTGCCGCTCGGCCGCTAACGTAGGTGGGGACGGACGGGAGCGGGCGGACGGGCGCCGTTTCCAAGAGCCGATAGGACAGCTCCGAGAGAGCCGCAATGGCAGCAAACTCGAGGAGCCATCCCCACCAGGGCAGAGGCACTGTGTTTGTGACCGGGTTCAGGATGACCAGGAGCGGGTAGTGCCAGAGATACAGCGAGTAGCCACGCTTGCCGACCTCGGCCAAGGCCGGTGTCCCAAGGACGCGACCAACGAGCGTGGGATTGGAGCGAGACATGCATCCGACGATGAGCGCCGAGAGGATCGCGACAACGAGCATGCCGCCGCGGTACACAAAGTGGCTGTAGCCGTTAAAGGCGAACATCATGGTAACTATCACGAAAAGCGATGTCGCTGCAATGATGTCATAGGCGATGGGGAGGACGCCACGCTCTCGAAGCGCCGGGACAAGCCTCTCCAGGCGCACGCCGCGCCCACCGGTGGCGATGGCGAGAAGCGCACCGACAAGCAGCTCGGCCGCACGGGTGTCAAGACCGTAGTAGATGCGAGCCGTGTCTCCCATGGGATCAAAGAGCACCCACATGGCAATCGAAGAGAGCGCGATAAGCGCGCAGACCACATAGCACGCATGGCGTCGAGTTGGCATCGTGCGCGAGAGCAAAAGGAGCACCGGTGGCCACACGATATAGAACTGCATCACAACGCCGAGGTACCAGAGATGCGTGAGCGGAGAAGGCGCACCCGCCGCGGCAAAGTAGGACACCTGGCGCACGATGTAGTAGATGTTCTCGAAGAACAAAAGTGCCGGGAGGGCGTCGCTCTGGACCTTGGGGAGCAGGTAGGGTGCACGTATGGCCGCGAGGATAACGGTTACGCCGACCACGGCAAGCATGGCGGGCCAAAGCCTCACGGCACGCTTGAGGAGAAGATGCCCGTACTCGATCGAACCCGTACGCGCGACTTCGCGCTGGATGGAAAGCGTGAACAGATAGCCGCTTATCACGAAGAAGACGGTCACGCCAAAGAAGCCGCCCGGAAGCCAGCTTGGGTTGGCGTGGTAGATGACGATGCCGAGAATGGCTATCACACGAAGGCCGTCAAGCCCCAGCACGCGCCTCTTGCCCGAACGGGCGGCGGACGACCGAGAAGATGCGCCAGCGTTGGGAACCGCCAAATTGCCGCACCCACTGATTACCGCACGCTCCACGCCCACCTACTCTCACACGAATGCCATCGGAACAACACGGACAACGCTGCTTATTCTATGGCAAAGTAGTCCAAATGCTTATGACACTTTTCAGGCAGGAAATCTTGGCTGTGCCGTCCATAACCAGCATGACAGGGAGCGAGACCGCCATGCAGGGTGGCTGCACTGGTCGCAGTCTGGTCCCTAGGCGCCTAGACCCTCTCGACGCTCTTCTTTACGGCTGCCGTGGCGATAGTGACGAGAAGCGCAAGGACAAAGGCAATCACGCCGACCACGACTGGCGCAATCTGGCCGTCGGCAAACGCAACATCACCAGCGCAGAGAGCCCCGGCGACAACCGTGGCACCAGCAGATGGACCCATGAGCTTTGGCGCGCCTGAGGGAACATTTGCGACTCTCGCTCCGCGCGCACCCACGAGGATCGCGAACGCCGAGGCAAGGACAACGAAGAGGTCTGTGATATCGATGCCAAGGACTGCGAGCACGATACCCGCAACAACGCAGGCGCATCCTGCGACAAACGCAACTATTCCCGAGACCTTGAGCCGCTTAGCTTCTGGAGACATGTCCCACCCCTGTTCGACGATGCAAGCCGTACCCTTGGCTTGGTGACCAAACGTGGCTTGTATACCCAATAGAGAACCAAGGGTAACCGACCAGGCTTGCAACCCAAGGTCGATAAAACGAAACCAGGTCACAGCCGCAATGGCTGTGACCTGGAAATGTTCATGGTGGGCCCAGTAGGATTCGAACCTACAACCCAGGGATTATGAGTCCCCTGCGCTAACCGTTGCGCCATGAGCCCGTACGAAAAAGGGCGACGGCAAACGCCGCCGCCCTGAATGCATGGTGGAGAATAGGGGGTTCGAACCCCTGACCTCGTGACTGCCAGTCACGCGCTCTCCCAACTGAGCTAATTCCCCATGGGTTGGTGCGGGAATTACTATACCAGACGAGATTCATTGGTCAACAACTATTTTGAAAAAGCCGGTGATCGTCGAGAGGACAAGAAGAGGCCATTTGCGGGGCTTCGGACGGCCTTCCGTCCAAACCTTGCCGAAGGTCTTTTGCGGAAGACATGGGAAGCACTCCCTAGGCTGTGCCTGCTGGCGAGAATAACCGGTCGTGCGTACGCACGAACGCCACTTCTCGCCAGCCTGCCTACGTTTCCCGAGTTGGGTGAGAGGTGCCTGTCAACAGCTGAGGGTTGTGTGTACGCACGACCCCGGATTGCCGCCACCCGAGACCCTTTCAGAGGTGCAAATGGCAGAAGTCGCAGGTTGTGCGTACGCACAACCCGGATTTTCGGTCGCCGCGCGCCTTCCAGCCAGCCCCTACCAGCTCACCATGCCGTCAGTGATGTCGGCAACGGTCTCGGCACCGCACATCTCCATCGTGTTCGAAAGCTCGCCCCGAAGCTGGGCGAGATAATCGCGCACGCCCCGCTCTCCCCCACCGTACATGGCCACCACGAACGGCCGGCACATGAGGACCGCGCTCGCGCCAAGGGCAAGCGCGCGGAAGACGTCGATACCGGTGCGAATACCGCCGTCGACTAGCACGATGAGCTCCTCCCCGACGGCCCGCGCAATCTCGGGAAGCACGGTTGCTGTGGCCTCGACGCCATCCTGCACACGTCCACCGTGATTGGAGACCACGATGCCGTCGGCTCCGGCCTTGAGTGCCTTCTCGGCACCCCGCTCGGTCATGATCCCCTTGAGGACAAAGGGGGTATCCGCCGCGTGGCACGCTTTGGCGATCTCCCGCAGCTGCGAGACGCCCTTGGTCCCAGCAGGCGGCTGTTGCCCCTTGAGGAAGGGCAGACCGGCCCCGTCGATGTCCATAGCCACGGCCGCAGGACGGGCAGCCAGTGCAAGTTTCAGCTTGTCCCGCACCACATCTCTAGACCAGGGCTTGATGGTGCATATGCCACATCCATCAAGGCCGGAAATGGCACGACAGGCCCCCTCGTGCAATGACGCGGCGAGACCGTCGCCCGTCCAGCCCAGCGTGCCCGCTCCTGCCGCCGCCCGGAGCATGACGTCGTTATAAGAGTCCATGGTGTACTTGGGGCCGTAGTGGAGGTTCACGTCACCGAGCGGGCCCACCATTACGGGAAGGGATAGCTGCCGGTCGAAGAGCGTCACTGAGGTGTCTGGGACAAATGGCTCGTGAATCGTATCCATGTGCACCATCACCGACTGCCAGGCCTCGTAGTTGCGGATGGCCACCATCCCCGTACCCTTGGCACCTGGTCCCGGAATGTAGTTTTTGCAGGCCCTCCCATCACAGATGGGGCATGCCTTGCAGGCTCCCATCTGCCCGTGCGCCGCCTCCGCCAACTCTACGTAGCTCATGCCACCCATGGTGCTCCCCCAAATGCGAAAGGGGCCGCGGTTGTTCTGCGGCCCACATGCTGCTAAAGACAAGAGCTCACGCGCGCTCAGATGCAACGCGTGCCGAGAGAACCGATGCCACCTTGTCGATGTGGACCTCGGTCCGCTCGCCCGTCGCACGCACCTTGAGTTCGACGTTTCCGTTCTTGATGGCCTTCTTGCCGCAGACGACCTGATACGGGAAGCCCATGAGGTCCGCATCGGCAAACTTGACACCCGGGCGCTCCTTGCGATCGTCCACGACGACCTCCACGCCCCTCTCAACGAGTCCAGCGGCAGTCCTATCGGCCACAGGCCACACCACGTCGTCGCTCACGTCAAGGGGCACAACCTCCACCTCGTACGGAGCCACGGCCACGGGGAACGAGATGCCATGCTCATCGTGGTGCTGCTCGACCACGGCGGCAAGCATGCGAGAGACGCCTATGCCGTAGCAACCCATCTGGAGCAGGCGCTCCGTGCCATCGGGGTCGGTGTAGGTGGCTCCCATGGATTCGGAGTACTTGGTGCCGAGCTGGAACACCTGGCCCACCTCAATGCCGCGCGCCATGGAGAGAGGCTTTCCGCACTTGGGACAGAGGTCTCCAGCTTTGGCAGAGATCACGTCCACCCACTCTGCATCGGCAATCTGGAAGTCACGGCCAGGCTTGGCGTGCACGCAGTGGAAGCCCTCCTCGTTGGCACCGATGATCCACCACTGGGAGTCATGTAGCGACACGTCAAAGCACGCGCGCACCCCCTCGGGGAGGCCAATGGGCCCAATAAAGCCCTTGACCAGCCCAAACTGCGCGAATTCCTCCTCGGTCATCATGTGATACGCACCAAAGGCGTGTTCGGCCTTCACGTCGTTCATGTCGTGGTCGCCGGGAACAAAGCAGACGACCGGGCTCCCGTCGCCATCTACGAGCGCCAGCGCCTTGCGTGTAGCGCTCTCGGGAACGTGCAGGAATGCCGCCAGCTCCGCGATGGTGCCGCATCCTGGCGTCTCGAGCTTCTGAAGCTCGCCCCGCTCACCCTCCTCGAGCTGGACCGGTGCGGCTGCCGCCTCGGTATCTGCTGCAAAGCCGCACTCGTCACAGTAGGCGATCTCGGCCTCGCCAGCATCGGCCAAGGCCATGAACTCCACGGACGTGTCGCCGCCAATCTGGCCAGAATCTGCTGCCACGGGAAGCGCCCGCAGCCCCACCCGCTCGCAGATACGCGCATAGGCGCCCTTCTCGTCGTTGTAGGAGCGCTGCATGCCTTCCACGTCCGCATCAAAGGAGTAGGCGTCCTTCATGATGAACTCGCGGCCACGCATGAGCCCAAAGCGGGGGCGAAGCTCGTCGCGGAACTTGTCCTGAATCTGGTAGAGCGTCACAGGAAGCTGCTTGTAGCTGCGAAGCTCGTGACGGACCAAGTCGGTAAAGGACTCCTCGTGCGTGGGACCCAGCGCAAACTCGCGTTCGTGGCGGTCGGTCAGCCGCATGAGCTCAGGACCATAGGCGCTCCAACGGCCCGACTTGCGCCAGAGCTCGCCATCGGTGAGGATGGGCACGAGCATCTCTTGGGCGCCAATGCCCTCCATCTCGTCGCGGATGATGGCCTCGATCTTCAAGAGCGAGCGCCACGCAAGCGGCAGATAGCTGTAGAGCCCCGATGCAGACCTGCGAATCATGCCCGCTCGGAGCAGGAGTCGGTGGCTGGCAAGCTCCGCCTCGGCAGGGTCCTCCTTAAGCGTGGGCGCGTAGAGCCCGGTCATCCTTGCATACGTTTTCACGGTGAGAGTCCTCTCCCCCGGCACCGTGGCCGGGCATCATGCGCCATAAGCGGCACCATGCAATTCTACGGCCGATCAGGCATCAAAGGCGCCGGGGAAACGACGCGCAATCTCGGCCATGAGTTCGTCCACGATTTTGTCAGCAGCCACTTTGCGCAAGGGCTTTCCACTCTCGAAGAGCATCGCCTGTCCGCGGCCACACGCAACGCCAAGGTCCGCATCGGAAGCCTCGCCGGGGCCGTTCACCACACATCCCATAACGGCCACCGAGATAGGCGCCTTGACGCCAGACAGGCGCTCGCCAACCTCCTCGGCAATGGGGATCATGTCGACCTGGCATCGCCCGCAGGTGGGACAGCTCACAAGCTCTGGGAAGCGACGGCGCATGCCGAGCGCCGAGAGGAGCTCCCATGCCACACCCACCTCCTCGACGGGGTCTGCCGTGAGCGAGAGGCGCATGGTGTCGCCAATCCCCTCCTCAAGGAGGATGCCCACGCCTGCCGCATTCTTGACCGTGCCCTGCCTAAGCGTTCCAGCCTCGGTAACGCCTACGTGGAGAGGCACGTCGGGCAGCGCCTCCGAGAGCGCGCGGTAGGTGGCCAGCGTGGTGGGAACGCTGTGAGCCTTGGCAGAGAGCACGATGTCGAGAAAGCCGCGGTCGCGGAAGTGCTCGACAAATCCCCGTGCCGAGGCAACGAGCTTCTCGGGAAGCGTAAGGTCCTGCCGGGTGGCAACCTTATCGTCGAGAGAGCCGGCGTTAACGCCAATGCGTATGGGAATGCCCGCCTCGCCGCAGGCATCAATCACCGCGTCAACGCGCTCCCAGGAGCCGATGTTTCCTGGATTCACGCGGAGCGCCGCGGCGCCGCGGGCCGCAGCCCCCAGGGCAAGCCGATAGTCAAAGTGGATGTCCGCAACAACGGGCAGCGGGGACTCCGCGCAGATGTGCTCGAAGCCGTCGAGCGACGCCGCGTCGGGGACGGCCACACGGATGATCTCGCAGCCGGCCTTGGCAAGCTTGTCGATCTGGGCGAGCGTGGCGGCAGCATCTGCGGTCCTGGTGGTGCACATCGATTGCACCGAGACGGGCGCTCCGCCGCCAACGGGAACGTCTCCCACCATGATGCGACGCGTGAGCTCGCGTGGGAGGGCCTTCTCATCAAGCTGCATGGTTAGCCGCCAATCACAAAGTTGAGGATGTCGTTTCTCATGGCAACGACAAAGACGAAGAGGAAGAAAGCGAGGCCCACATAGCTCACGATGCTCTGGGTGCGGGCGGAGACCTGCCGCTTGGAGATTGCCTGGATGACCTCGATGAGAATCTTCCCGCCGTCAAGCGGCGGGATGGGGAGCAGGTTCATGAAGCCGAGCGACATCGAGATGGCACCCATGAAGAAGACGAGCGTAGGCACGCCAGCCGACGCCGCCTCAGAGGCCATGACCGAGATGCCCACCACCGAGCTGGACTGGTCAAGCACCTCCATCGTGTGGGTGGGAACGATGAGCTTCGCCGCATACTCCGCCACCAGACTCCCGTATGCAACCGAAGCACGAAGCGACTGGCCCAGCGAGGGGTAGTATGTGACGACGTCATTGGTGATGCCCAGATACTCAGCAGCCTGGCCGTCGACAAGGTCAACGGTGGTCTCGTATCGAACGCCGTCGCGCTCGTAGTCGATCGTGAAATCGGTTCCCGAGGAGAGGTAGGACTTGATCGCCGAGACGAGGCCCTCGTAGGTCGAGACCGACTGGCCGTCCACAGCGGTGATGCGGTCTCCGGCCTCAAGCCCGGCTGCCTCGGCAAACGAGTCCGCCGTAACGCTCCCGATTACGGGCTCGTTGGAGGCAACCTGGATGCCTGTGACCATGAAGGAGCCCGCGACAACCACGAGCGCCAAGAGCAGGTTCACGAGAGGACCAGCGAGGAGCATCGCGCAGCGGCGCCAGAAGCCGCATCCCAGGTAGGTGCGCGAGCGCTCGTGGGCGAGAAACTCCTCGGCATCCATGCCGGGATCGCGTGGCTCGCCATAGGCGGTGGTCCCAGCCAAAGAGAAGTCGTGTCCGCGATCGTACTCGGTGAGCAGAGCGCCATCACGGCGGAGGGCCTCGAAGCTCGCCGGCCAGTCGGACTGGCCCTCACGCTCGCCAAGCGCCGGGTCGTAGTGGGGCTTCACGGCGGCCCAGTCCGTAAGCGTGGCAAGAAGGCCATACGCCCTGTCCATGTCGCAGCCGAGCTTGGCGGCCAGGTCGGCAACAGAGATCCTGCCGGCGCGCTGGACGATCATAAGGGCGGGCGCCAGAAGCTCATCGGTGGTGTTCTCCATGCCACAGATGCGCGTGTAGCCACCAAGCAGGATGGGCGTCACGCCAACCTCAGTCCCGTGGCCCTTGCTCTTCCTCGAGAGCTTGAACCGGCAGGGCATTCCCAGGAAGAACTCGGTCACGCGTACGCCGCAGACACGAGCCGCAAGGTAGTGGCCGCCCTCATGCACAAAGACAAGAAGCGAGAGGACGATAACGCCCCAGAAGATTGCAGAGACGACCCCCATCACGAGCGGGCCTCCCTCACTAGCTTGCGTGCAAGGTCACGCGATCGGGCATCGACCTCAGAAAGCTGCTCCAGGCTATCGACGGGCACGGATGTGGTCTGCTCCATGACCCGAGAGATGACGCGCTCGATATCGAGGAAGCCGCACTCGCCTGCGCGGAACGCCGCATTGGCAACCTCGTTGGCCGCATTGGCAGCGCACGGCATCGTGCCCGCGATGCGCCCGGCCTCCTTGACGAGCGCCAGGCAGCCGAAGGTCCTCTCGTCAGCCTCGCCAAAGGTAATGGGAACCTCCTGGCACCAATCGACGGGCTTGGTGGGTGCGCACCAGCGCTCGGGGAAGCTCAGTGCGTACTGGATGGGGATGTGCATGTCCGAGGGGCCAAGCTGCGCCTTAACCGAGCCATCTGCAAACTCGACCATCGAGTGGATGCGGCTCTGGCGCTGGATGAGCACCTGGATGTCGTCTACGCCCATGCCAAAGAGGTGGTGCGCCTCGATGACCTCCAAGCCCTTGTTGGTAAGGGTTGCGCTGTCGATGGTGATCTTGGCGCCCATGCTCCAGGTGGGGTGCACAAGGGCGTCTGCGGGGGTCACGCGTGCGAGCTCCTCTCTCGTCATGCCGTAGAAGGGACCACCCGAGCAGGTGAGCCAAATGCGTACGAGGTCAGACTCCCGTTCCCCAACGAGACACTGGAAGATGGCGCTGTGCTCCGAATCGACGGGAATGAGCCTGCCCGGTTTGGCAAGCGGCACGAGAAGGTCGCCGGCAACGACGATGGACTCCTTGTTTGCATAGGCAAGAATCTTGTCGGCAGCCAGGGCGGCATAGCCGGCAGCCATGCCAGCCTCCCCCACCACGGCATTGACCACGCAGTCTACGTCGGAAAGCTCGGCAAGCCCGGTCACCGCTTGGGGACCAAAGCCCACCTCGCACCCCTCGGGAAGCTCGGCAAGAGCCGGGTCTCCCCTGTGCGAGGCGTCCGCAACGGCCAGGTGCGTGGCGCCAAGCTCCCTCGCGGCGGCGACAAGGGCCTTGCACGACGAGCTTACCGACAGGGCAACGACCTTGAGGCGGTCAGGGTGCTGGCGGCACACGTCAAGCGTCTGCTTGCCAATGGAGCCCGAGCACCCCAGGATGGCGACCCTAAGCACCTCGGGGCGCATGGGGCGCTTGCCCGGGGACGGGAACAAACTCATAGGATTCCCCCAAAGAAGAGTACGAAGTATGCTGCCATGCTGCCAAAGAGCATGGAGTCAGACCTGTCGAGAAGTCCGCCGTGGCCCGGCATGAGGTTGCCGGAGTCCTTGACGCCCACGCCTCGCTTGAGGCGAGACTCGAAGAGGTCTCCGATGACACCGGCGATGCCCACAAGAAGCCCACCCAAGACTGCACGGGGCATGTCGAGGCCCGCAATGCCAAAGGCGGCCAAGGCACCCCAGATGAAAACCGAGGCTATGATGCCGCCGTAGAACCCCTCCCAGCTCTTGCGTGGGGAGATGCGAGGGGCAAGCTTGTGGATGCCAAACCTGGAACCCACGGCATAGGCAAACGCGTCATTGGCCCAGATCGAGGACATGACGCCGAAGGTAAGCGTCGCACCCGTGAAGCCCGTATCCACAACGCGGATGAGAACCAGGCTCGAGAAGGCGAGCGAGGTGTAAAGAGGGCCAAAGACCGTGATGGCAACATCGGCCACGTTCGCGCGGGGCGTAAACACGTACCAGGCGGCGCAAACGGCCAGGAGCAGGAAGGCGACGATGACAAGCCCGCGGAGGCCGGTCGCGTACGCTGCGAGCGGGAAGAGGACGGCCGCACCAAGCCCCACGACCTCGTTGGGCATGCGACCACCCATGCGGGCAATGCGGAAGAACTCCGAGCAGCAGAGCCATGCCATGGCACTGATCATGAGTGTGGTGGCAAAGGGTCCAAGGTACAGGCAGACGAGAACGACAATGGCATAGATGGCACCCGACGTGGTGCGTGTAAGGAGCCGCTCCGTCCATCCCCGCGCGCGCTGTCCCACAAGCGCACCCGCAGTACGGCGCTCCTCCTTGGCATCGCGCCTGTCCTCAAGCTTGTCTATGTGGCGGTCGATGCCGACGCTCTCGCGCTGGTCCTGCGGCCTCTCGGGACCCTTCTCGCTCAATGCTCCACGACACCCCCAAACCTACGGTGGCGCCCCTGGAACACACGGACCGCACGCAGGAAGTCCCATCGCGAGAAGTCGGGCCACATGACGGGGGTCACATAGAACTCGGTGTAGGCAAGCTGCCAGAGCAGATAGTTCGAAAGGCGCATCTCGCCTGACGTGCGGATGAGAAGCTCCGGGTCTGGAAGGTCAGCCGTATAGAGACGAGAGGAGATGGCCTTCTCGTCAATGTCCTCGGGGCGCAGCGTTCCCAGCGCTACATCTTGGGCCACCTCACGGGCGGCGCGGGCAATCTCGGCACGCGACCCGTAGTTCACGGCCAAGGCGAAGGTCATGCCGGTATGGTCGGCTGTCTCGCGAAGGCCCTCATGGAACGCCTCTGCGGTCTCTGTGGGCAGGGCATCGATATCGCCAAAGAAGCGCAGGCGAACGTTTTCCTGGTGAAAGAGCGGAAGCTCGTTTAAGAGCGTGGTCGCGAAGAGGTGCATAAGGAGATTTACCTCGTGCTGAGGGCGGCACCAGTTCTCGGTCGAGAACGCATAGACCGAGAGCACGTCCAGACCGAGCCTCACGCTCGTGGTGACTGCCTCGCGCAGAGAGTCGACGCCGGCCACGTGACCCTCAGAGCGATCGAGCCCCCGAGCCTGCGCCCAGCGTCCGTTGCCATCCATGATGATGGACACGTGACGGGGAATGCGCCCCAGGTCAACGTTGGCAAGGCTTATGTCCTCGGGAGGGTTGGCGTAGTATTCCCCGAGCTTCTTCTCGTCTGCCCGCACCTAGATCTCCATGACCTCGGCGGTCTTCTCCTTGAGCATGGCATCGACGCGCTTGACGTAGTCATCCGTGAGCTTCTGGACCGCCTTCTTCTCGCGGGAGACCTCGTCCTCGGAGAGTTCCTCGTCACGGTCGAGCTTGTTGTTGGTGTCACGGCGGACGTTGCGGATGGAGACGCGAGCCTCCTCGGCGATGTCCTTGCACTCTCGGGCGAGCTCGCGGCGACGCTCCTCGGTGGGCTTGGGGAACGGCAGGCGGATGGTGACACCGTCATTGGACGGAGTGATACCAAGGTCAGACGCCTCGATGGCCTTCTCGATGCTCCTGAGGGCACTCTTGTCCCACGGCTCGATGACCATCATCGAGGCCTCGGGCACCTTCACGCCAGCAAGTTGCGTGATGGGCGTGGGCTGACCGTAGTAGTCGACCTTGATGGGGTCGAGGATGCGTGGGTTGGCGCGACCGGTGCGGACGCGGGAGAAGTTCGTCTGGAGGGCTTCCAGGCACTTGTCCATGTGCTGCTTTGCCTTATCGGTGTACTGGCTCATGCTTACTCCTCCTCGATGACGGTGGTGCCCACGTTCTCGCCCACGAGGGCTTTCATGAAGATCCCATCCTGGTCCATGTCAAAGACCATGATAGGCATCTTGTTGTCATGGCAAAGGGCGGTTGCCGTGGCATCCATTACCCTGAGGTCGCGGGCGAGGACCTCCTTGTAGGTAATGGTATCGAACTTGATGGCCTCCGGATGAGAGACGGGGTCGGCGTCGTAGATGCCGTCGACCTTGGTGGCTTTCATCAAAACCTCAGCGCCCACCTCGCAGGCGCGGAGGGCAGCGGCGGTATCGGTCGTGAAGTAGGGATTGCCGGTGCCTGCGGCAAAAATAACGACGCGACCCTTCTCGAGGTGCCTTATCGCGCGGCGGCGGATATAGGTCTCGCATACCTGGTGCATCTCGATTGCGCTCATGACGCGGCAGTCCATGCCGTTGCGCTCGAAGCAGTCCTGCAGCGATAGGGCATTGATGACCGTTGCGAGCATGCCCATGTTGTCACCCTGCGCGCGGTCCATGCCTGCAGCCGCGCCTTGGATGCCTCGGAAGATGTTGCCACCGCCCACGACGACGGCAATCTGGACACCGTCCTCCCACACGGGCTTGATTTCCTCGGCGAGCCTTTGCGGTACCTTAGGGTCGATGCCGAAGGTCTGGTCGCCCATGAGGGCCTCACCGGAAAGCTTCAGAAGAACGCGCTGGTACTTGTAGGTCGACAAGCAATCCTCCATTCATAGTAACGTCTCGGCAGCCCTTCGCCTTAACCGTAACCCTGTCGATTCTATCAGAGCTCCAAGGTTGCTCCCGTGCGCCCTCGGCGAGTGTAGGGTCTCTGCATACGGAGGACATTTCATCTACCTAAGCCTGCGGGCAAGACAAGAAAACGCCCCATCAGGCCTACGCCTGACGGGGCTCGATGGAGAACTCTGTATGAACCAGGGTTTGTGTCACTCGCCGAAGTTGAATCGGACGAAAGTAACAACCTTGATGTCGTCGCCAAGGTCCTTGGAGACCTTCTTGGCAAGGGAGGAGATGGTCTCGCTGGAATCCTTCACGAAGACCTGCTCGGTGAGGACGCTCTCCTTGTAGAACTTCTCGAGCTTGCCGAGGGCAATCCTCTCCTGGATGGCCTCGGGCTTGCCGGACTCGGCGGCCTGAGCCTTGTAGATGCCCATCTCGTGGTCAATGACGTCCTGGGGGACATCCTCGCGCACGGCGGAGACGGGGTTGGAGGCAACGACCTGCATGGCAACGTCATGCGCGAAGGTCTTGAACTCGTCGGCGGAAGCGGTCTCGGGCTTGGAGAAGGAGAAGCTCACCATGTCGGCGTGCTTGCCGTCGTGGTGGATGTAGCAGCCGATGGCACCATTCTCGGCGGTGAGACGCCCGAAGCGGTTGATCTTCATGTTCTCGCCGATGACGTGGATCATCTCGGTAAGCTCGGACTCGACGGTGCCCTGACCCATGGGGCAAGCCTTGAGGGCATCGACGTCGGAGGGGTTGCTCTTGGCGACAACCTCGGCAATCGCGTGAGCGAAGTCCTTGAACTTGCCGTTGGTGCCCACGAAGTCGGTCTCGCAGGTGAGCTCGACTATAGCGGCGACCTTGGCGTCATCGGAGACGTAAACGGCAATGGTGCCCTCGTTGGTCTCGCGGCCGGCGCGCTTGACGGCCTTGGCAAGACCCATCTTGCGGAGGACGTCGACGGCCTTGTCAAGGTCGCCATCGGCCTCGACGAGGGCCTTCTTGCACTCCATCATCGGGGAGTCGGTCATCTCGCGGAGCTGCTTGACGAGGGCGGCAGTAATCTGTGCCATGTGAACCTCCAGAAGTATTGGTGAGCGTGTCGGTGTGCGGTGGGCGTGACCTACTCAGCCGCAGGGGCCTCGGGGGCAGGAGCGGCGTCCTCCTCGGTTGCGACGGGCGCGGAAGCCTCGCCGGTCTGCATCTCCTCGGCAGTCACCTGGGTCTCGCCGGTGCCGGCCAGCACGGCGTCAGCCGCAAGCTCGCACATAAGGGAGACGGAACGGATGGCGTCATCGTTTGCGGGCACGCCGTAGTCGATGACGTCGGGGTCGGAGTTGGTGTCGAGAAGCCCGACGACGGGGATGTGCAGGCGGTTGGCCTCGCGGACGGCAATCTCCTCGCGCTTGGTGTCGACGACGAAGATGGCCTGCGGGAGCGAGGCCATGTCACGGACGCCGCCGAGGTTCTTCTGGAGCTTGTCGAGCTCCTTGGTGAGAAGCGCCTGCTCCTTCTTGGGGAGGGCGCTCATGCGGCCATCCTCGACCATGGCCTCGAGCTCCTCCATGCGGGCGATGCGGGAGCGCATGGTCACGAAGTTGGTGAGCATGCCGCCAAGCCAACGCTGGTTGATGTAGGGCATGCGGGCACGCTCTGCCTGGGTCTGAACGGGCTCCTGGGCCTGCTTCTTGGTGCCCACGAAGAGGACCTTGCCGCCCTTGGCAGCGGTCTCACGCAGGAAGGTGTAGGCCTTGTCGGCATCAAACAGGGTCTGCTTGAGGTCGAGGATGTAGATGCCGTTGCGCTCGCCAAAGATGTAGGGCTTCATCTTGGGGTTCCAGCGGCGGGTCTGGTGACCGTAGTGGCAGCCTGCGTCGAGAAGGGTCTGGATGGTAACCTTAGCAGCCATGTTTGACCTCCATTGGTTGGTCCTCCGCGCGATGTCATCCCCGAAGTGCCACCCCTGGCCTGGCTTAGAGCCCGGGGCACCACGGCCTTCGGGTCGTCGTGCGTGTGTGTTGTTGCCGCCTGGCAGCGACATGCTGGGCATCTGCGCAGCGATTGAGAAGTATAGCAGGGAAAAGGCAACAGGGGCAAGCGGCGGACCCGGTGCGCGCGGGTTCACCGTTTCACCTTGATTTGAGCGGCTTGGGCCCAAAGCAGAAGTGCTTCACTGCGCCCTCGGATGTGCATGGCGGGTCGCGTCCTTCAGCCGGTCCACCGAGAGGTGCGTGTAGACCTGCGTGGTCGAGAGGCTCTCGTGTCCCAGGAGCTCCTGAACGCTCCTCAGGTCCGCTCCTCCCGCGACAAGCTCGGTGGCGTACGTGTGGCGCATGGCGTGCGGCGTGAGCGTTGGGTCAAGCCCTGCAAGGCGCACGTGCGCCTCGAATGCGGTGCGCAAGGCGTCCGCACTCATGCGCCTTCCCCTGGTCGAGAGGAAAAGCGCCCCGGCGGGACCTTCTGGTGGCGTGCGCTTGGCAAGCGAGGCAAGCCCCTGGCGGGCCTCGTCGAGGTAGCGCCGCAGCCAGTCGAGGGCAACGCCATACAGTGGCACAATGCGCTCCTTGGAGCCCTTGCCAAAGAGCGTGGCTTGGGCCCGGCCAAAATCAATCGAGGGGACGTTGAGGCGAGACACCTCGGAGATGCGGGCACCCGACGCGTAGAGAAGCTCGAGGAATGCGCGATCCCTCAGGCCCGTCGCCGTAGAAGGGTCGCACGTGGCAAGGAGCTTTTGCACGTCCTCATCCGACATCGTCTTGGGAAGGTGGCGCTCCCCCTTTGGCGTAGCGAGTGCCGCCGCGGGATCGATCGAGCAGGCCCCATCCCTAAGCATCCACCCGTAGAAGTCGCGCACCGCCGAGAGATGCCTGTCCACGGTACGCACGGTGTAGCCACCGCGGGTAAGGTCGGCAAGGTAGCCGCGTAGCTCGCGGTGGGTTGCGCACAGCGGATCCACTCCCTCGCGCTCGGCCCAGGAGGCAAACGAGGCGAGGTCTGCCCGATAGGCTCGTATGGTGTTCTCGGAAAGGCCCCGGACCCGTCCAAGATAGGCGAGAAAGTCACGACGTTCTTTTGCGAGCACGCTTGCGCCCAAAGACGCCTCACGCCTGGACGGGCCCGAAGCGGAGCCACCCTCCCGATGATAGGGGCTCATTGCTCCACGCCTCGTCTGGCGCTGGCAAAGAGGTCGCTTCTCTCCTCCACAAACGCGGCCATGTCGGTGCGGGCGCGCTCGGCCATGAGACGCCTGCGGTCATCCTTTCTCCTCGGGGCGTTCTCCAGGGGTGGAACCAGCCCAAAGTTGACGTGCATGGGCTGGTAGTCCACCGTTGCGGGGTTTGTCGCATAGGCGACAAGCGAGCCCAGGGCTCCCGTAACAGGAAGCTCCGCGTGGGGCAGTCTTGCTAGGTCGGCGTAGGTGTTCAGGGCGGCGAGAAGGCCAGACGCTATGGCCTCGACGTATCCCTCGGTTCCCGTGATCTGGCCGGCGAGGCGCGTCTTCGTCCCAGGGATGGCAAAAGAGGAGTCAAGGGCATGGGGTGAGTCAACGAACGAGTTCCTGTGCATGACGCCGTACCTCAGAAAATCCGCCTCCCCAAGGCCGGGAATCATTCTGAAGACCCGGCGCTGCTCAGGCCACGTGAGATTCGTCTGAAAGCCAACGAGGTTGTAGGCGCTGCGCTGGGCGTTCTCGGCACGCAGCTGTACTGTCGCCCAGGGTCGCCTGCCCGTACGAGGGTCTGTGAGGCCCACAGGCTTCAGAGCCCCAAATCGTAGGGAGTCATGCCCCGTACGCGCCACCTCCTCGATGGGCTGGCAGGCGCAGAAGAGGTCCGTCTGCTCGAAGTCGCGCGCGATGACGCGCTCGGCGGAGAGCAGGGCATCCATGAAGATGTCGTATTCGTCGCGTTCCATGGGACAGTTGAGGTAGTCACCCGTGCTCCCCTCCTCATAGCGCGACTGGGAGAAGGCGATGGCGCAATCGATGCTCTCGGCGGAGGCGATCGGGGCCGCCGCGTCATAGAAGGACATGGACCTCGCTCCCACTTTGGCCGAGATGGCCTCGAAGAGCGCATCCGAGCAGAGGGGGCCAGCGGCAATGACTGAGGGCCCATCGGGAATCTGCGTGACCTCCTCGCGAACGACCTCGATCAGAGGGTGTGCCAGGACCGTATCGGTAACCGCCTGCGAGAACCGGTCGCGGTCAACCGCCAGGGCCCCTCCAGCGGGAACCGAACAATCACGGGCGATGGGCAGAAGACGGCAGCCCATGGCCTCGAGCTCCCACTTGAGCACACCCGGGGCACCCTCGGGCCTGGTCGACTTGAGCGAGTTGGAGCACACAAGCTCGGCGAAGCGATCGGTGTGATGGGCTGGCGACATGCGCACGGGGCGCTCCTCGTGAAGCCTCACCCTCACGCCCCTCTCGGCAAGCTCCAGGGCACACTCGCTTCCCGCGAGGCCTGCGCCCACAACGTCAACTGTCTGGTCCATGCTCCTCCTCAGCGCCTGCCGTGTCTCCCTTGGCCGCGGCAGGACCATTGTGCGACAAATAGAACTCGCGTGTCGGTGCGTATCTTCCATCTGGAAGCTTGGTCACCACGCCCGCGGCCTCGTAGTCCGAGAGTGCGCTCAGGACGGTGATGACGCCCTCCCCCAACCGTGCGGCAAGGTCATCGGCACGAGACGGCGAGGCGACAAGAGCCGAGAGTACGCGACCGATGTCCTCGGGCCTTCCGGGGGCGTCGGTGAAACGCAGGCGCCCGTAGTCCAGAGAGATCGCCGCCTCGAGCGAGGCCTCGTCGCAGATGACGCGAGCACCCTCAGATATGAGCCAATTCGTACCGGCAGAAAGGGGCGAGAAGATCGAGCCCGGAATGCCGTAGACCTTCCGGCCGAGCTCTACCGCCACGTCTGCCGTGCTCATGGTACCTGAACGCATGCCCGCCTCGGTGACAAAGAGGCAGCTTGAGAGCGCCGCAATGATGGAGTTGCGTTTGGGGAAGGCGTAGCGCCTTGGTTGTGCGCCCCATCGCTCGAGCGAGATGACCGCGCCACCGGTCGCCACGGCCCCCTCAAAGACATCGACCGAGCTAGAGGGGTACACAAGGTCTGCTCCGCACCCCGATACCACGACGGTCCTCCCACCCGCCCCCAGCGCGGCGCGACCCGCCGCACAGTCGCATCCCATGGCACCACCCGAGACAACGACAATTCCACATTCTGCCGCAACCCTACCAGCCATCTCCGCAACAGCTATGCCATACGGCGTTGCCCTTCTCGCGCCTATGACAGAAAGGCAGGGGCCCGAGAGCACGGTGGGGTCTCCCCTGCCATAGAGCACAGGGGGTGCAGGGTCCAGGTCGAGGAGCGCTGACGGATATGCGTCATCCTCGGGCTCGAGTTCCCAGCGCTTGTCTGAGCAGGATGCAAAGCCGCTCATAGTTGCCTCCTCGACCTGTACTGCAGGGCCTCCCCCACATCATCACGCGAGACAAGCTCGTGACCCCCCAGATCGGCAATGGTCCTTGCCACTCGCGCCACGCGCGCTATTCCGCGACCGCCAAGTGCCATCCTCTCGGCGGACTCCTCGAAAAACGTTCGTGCTGCAGGCTCGAATCCCAGTCGTGCAACTCCGCGGATGCTGTCTCCCAGGCGTGCCTCGTCGCGCGCCTCTCGCCAGGAAGAGAATTCTCGCGCCGACATGACTTGATCGAGCATCTCTTCCGAGCTTGCGCCCACAGAGCCACGGATTACGTCAGTCGAAGCGGGCCGGTGAACATCAACGACCACGTCGATGCGGTCCATCAGAGGCCCTCCGATGCGCCCCTGGTATGAGGCGATCCTCGCGGGCGCACACGTGCACTCATGCCCCTCGTCGCCAAGGTGTCCGCAGGGGCAGGGGTTTGCTGCGGCCACCAGCTGAAAGTCGCAGGGGAAGACATAGACTCCGTCCACCCGCACAATGCGAACCTCGTGGTCCTCGAGTGGCTGGCGAAGCGACTGCAATGCGTTTGTCGCAAACTCCGGAAGCTCGTCTAAGAAGAGCACGCCTCCGTGGGCGAGAGACACCTCCCCCGGCATCACTGGCCTACCCCCGCCAACAAGGCCTCCCACCGAGATCGAGTGGTGCGGCGCCCGGAAGGGCCGCTCCCCTCGCTCGAGAGGCTCGATGGGCTGACCTGCAACCGAGTGGATGAGCATGGACTCGGAGCGTTCGGTGTCCGAGAGCGGCGGCAGGATCATGGGCATCCTGCGCGCAAGCATGGTCTTTCCCGCACCTGGAGGTCCCACCATCAGTATCCCATGACGGCCTGCAGCCGCGATGACCATGGCCCGCTTGGGGATGTCCTGGTCGGCAACGTCCGAGAAGTCCAGCGCGTGGGCCTCTTCGCTCGTATCCAGGCGCTCTGCTCCAAGCGCATGTGCCCCCAGAGGTGGAAGCTCTCTGGCACCCGCCCTTAGACGCGAGATGGCAGGAATGCCAAACGCTTGCGTGGAGAGGGCGCAAGGCAGCCGTGTCTGTTCGGAGCAGACAAGAGAGAGCCCCTCGCGTTCGGCCAGTGCCGCATATGCCACGGCACCTCTCGGAGGACAAACACCGCCATCAAGCGCAAGCTCGCCAACGAAGAGCAGCCTGGAGAGACCCTCAAGCGGAATCTGCCCTGTTGCGGCTAGCACCGCAACAGCAATGGGGAGGTCGAACGCGGTTCCCGTCTTGCGAATCTCTGCTGGGGCAAGGTTCACCGTCACGTGAAGCCTGGGAATCTTGTATCCGCACGCCTTCATGGCACAGCGCACCCGTGACCTTGCCTCGAGCACAGAGGCATCTGGCATGCCGACGATGGAAAGACCGGGAATGCCGCCCGAGACGCTCACCTCAACGGTCACGGGAACAGCCTCGACTCCTCTCAGCGTCGCCGTGGGGATGCGCACATCCGGGCTTCCCATCAGTCGTCCCAGGTGAACGCACCGAGAAGGTGCCGAAGCTTTGCTTGTCCCTCGCCTACGATGTTGATGGCGACAACATCAAAGCGAACTGAGTCAAGCTCGGTGTGCTGCACTAGATAGTAGAGGCCAAGCATGCGGTAGCGGAGCTTCTTCTGAGGGTCAACCGCGAGTTCGGGCACGTAATCCGCCTCATCTCCCAAGGCGAGCCTGGTCTTCACCTCAACGAGGATTGCGCTGCGACGAAGGTCTTCATCGGGGTCGTCCGTGGTGGCGACAATATCAATCTCGCCGGCTGGGCACCGCCAGTTCATGTCCAGGATGCGATAGCCATGGTCTGCCAAGAAGCTCGCCGCAATACGTTCACCCTGTGCACCGAGTTCCTTTGTCGTGTACTCGTCAAGAGGCTTCCTCGGTGAGCTTGAGTTGCCTCCACATCCGGCACCATCGCCCTCGTCAAAATCGACGAGTTTTGTCTCGCCGACACTACCGAAACCCAGCCCGTCATCGTCATGGTCTCGAGGGATGTGCCCAAAGCAGAACTCGCTATGCGCATACCCTCCACCGCCAGGCCAACCAGATATGCCACTTGTACCAAACGCCGACTTACCCATCGAGCTCTCCCTTCTCGTAACCAAACGGGAGAGCGATGATGCCACCGTGCGCTTGCACGCTTCTGACGCTGCGTGGACGCATGCCTTTCAGATGGCCGACGGTTCAAAATGGCCGAAGCGAATACGCCCAGCGAGAGGGCCTGGAGTGACCGGCTCCATCTCTAAGTGTCAAAATCAAAACACGTTGGGAGAATTTTGGGGACTCGGAACCAGAGCCGCTCTAGAACAGTGGAGGTGTCTCGAGGAAGTTCCCGCAGAACGAGACGCGGTGAATGGGCGTGAGCCCGTGCGCCTTGATGGCCGCGATGTGCTCGGCAGACCCATAGCCCTTGCATTCGGCAAGGTGGTAGCCGGGGTACTCCTCTGCAAGCGAGACCATCAGGGCATCCCTTGTCACCTTTGCCACAATGGACGCAGCCGCAATGCACGAGACACGCGCGTCTCCCTTGACAAGTGTGACCTCCCTGGGACTCACGTGCACGGGGTTGCCGTCAATGAGAACCGCACCCGCGTCGACGTCCGCATCATCAATTGCGCGCCTCATGGCCATGCGCAGGGCAACGGCCATACCCAAGGCATCGATGGATGCAGGCTCAACATGGGCGATGCCAATCGCTAACGCAACATCGGCTATCCGCGCAGCGAGGATCTCGCGCTGGGTGGGAGTCAGCTGCTTGGAATCATTGATGCCCCACACAACCGGCTCGTCCGGCAGTGCCACGGCGGCAACGGTGAGGGGACCGGCGAGGGCCCCGCGACCAACCTCGTCGACGCCAAGCACAAGCCCTGGGCCACCAAGCTCTCGAGCCTTGGCATACATGCCCAGTACGCGCTCATGCTCCGCCCGCTCGCGCCCCAGCCTTCTTGCTGCCACCTCGCGCGCATGCTGAACCTGCTTGCGGGGGTCATCGGCATAGCGGGCATCGAGTTTGGCAAACTCGCTTTCATCAGCCGAGGAGAAAAGCGCAGCCACCTCATGAGCCGTGGTAGCAGGTCTAGCCATGGGACTTCCTCCAGCCAAAGACAACGAACACCGCGTCCAAAGCGCAGAACGAATGCATAGCGAAGAGGGGCCACCCTATGCGGGCAGCCCCTCCAGGACAGGCAAAGGGAAACGCTAGCGCTTCTCGGGAATGCGAGCGGCCTTGCCCACGCGATCGCGCAGGTAGTAGAGCTTCGCACGACGCACGGCACCGTGACGGACAACCTCGAGCTTGGCGATCTTGGGGCTGTGAAGGGGGAAGGTGCGCTCCACGCCAACGCCAAAGCTAATCTTGCGGACGGTGAAGGTCTCGCGGGAGCCAGCGCCGCTCATGCGGATGACATCACCCTGGAAGACCTGCTCACGGGTGCGGTCGCCCTCGATGATGCGATAGTGTACCTTGACGTTGTCGCCAACCAGGACCGTGGGGATGTCCTCACGAATCTGCTGACGCTCGATGGCGCGAATGTAATCCATGCTCTTCCTCATCTCTGACCAGAGGTGCCGACGCGCGTGCGAACGGCACATAGGCTTGCACACAAGTGAGAATTATAGAGCACAGAGCCCGATGGGACAAGAACTACATATGTGTGACCCGCACTATCGCCTTGGGCGCGCATACTCCCAACCTGTGCTTTCCGAACACTTAGCCACGGTTAAGCGTTCGGAATCTTCAGCCATAGCCATCAACTCGTAATAAATCGCCGGTTAGACCTGCCATACGCTCGAGAAATCCCTAAACGGCGCGAATGCGGATACAAAGCCATGCCGCCAAGGCAGCCCACTCACACCGGAACAACGCTATAGGCAGAAGCCCGCCACAACGCCGGAGGTAGTATTCGCTTGCCCCACCGAGGATGGGTAGCCCGTCTCGCTTGCCCTAAAGAAGTACGCGCTCGAGCTGGCGTCTGCGTAGTTCAATGGGTACGCAGAACGGTACCACCAGGGGCGAGCGGAACCACGGTACGTTAGTGCAAGGGCGCCAGACGTCCCCCCGGTCTCCCCGGTCACACCTGCTGCCGAGAAATACGCATACTGCGTGCCCTCGGCGTTGAGAACCTCGTCCAGGCCTGCCGTATAAGATATCTCGGAGGAAAACTCATCCTCGAACCAGGTAATCTGTCCACAGACCTCTACGGCAGAGAAGGCCCAGAGCGCGTCCTCCGTCTGTGTGACCGACGCCACATCAGAGGTCACGCCGGTATTGTTGGTCGGCTTCGAGACGCTCACGATGCGTGAGGAAAGGTCGTCCGGCAGAAGTGCGAGGCCATCGGAAGCGAGCCAGGCCCTAAGCGACGATGCCTCCCATCCGCCATCGCTTGTATTTGCGGACTCCATGGGCTGCTCGGCAAGCATGGAGACCATGAGCGTGATGCCCGCGACCCCGGAGCCATCTGCGCGCTGGTCATGGCGGAATCCGACAATTCGCGCGTAGGCCAGCGTGTTGTCATCGAGCACAACCTCGCGCGCATCCGAGACGGGAACCCCAAAGGCGTCTGCCAGGTTGTACTCACGGGCAATCTCGATGCCCTCCTCATCTGAAGCAGCGCAGGCGAGCTTTGCCGAGATCTGCGAGAGCTCATCCCAGGTGTAATCGGTAAACGCCTTGGGCCCCAAAGCCTGCGCAGGTGACGCATCCTGCGCGTCTGCCTGCCGCTGGGTCTCCCCAGCAGTGGTTTCCACCAAATTGGGAAACGCCCTCTCGACAAGCGGGCGAAGGTTGCCCGTCATGGCCAGTGCCAACACGCCCACGGCAAGCGCCACAAACACGCAGGCCACGACGAGAAGCCCCCGCCCCGTGCCCTTCTCTTTGCCGCGACTGTGCTTTCCAGCCATGCACCCTCCCAAGCCGTAAACCAGAACGTGAAGAGCCTACCAGAAAACCGTCCGCCAGAGATATCCGCCACCTCAATGCGCACGGGTCATGACGCCCTTCCACGAGCGTGGTACCGTGAGGTCCTCGAAGACGCGCACGGCATAGCGGTCGGTCATGCCCGAGACGTAGTCTGCCACCTGCACGTCCGGGTGGTCCGCATCGTGCTTGAGATACTCCTCGGGCACCTCATCCATGTGGACCACGAGGTAGTCGAACAGAAGCTCGATCATGCGCGAGGCCTTCGGCTCCTCCTCCTTGGCGTCGCCTTTGGTATACAGGGACTCGAAGAGGAAGGAGCGGAGCCGCATCATCGCGTCCCACACGCCATCCGACATGCGTATGTCACCAGCCTCGGCACTGCCAGCACAGATGTCTCGCACCATCGTGTCGATGCGCCCCGAAGAGCTGTCGCCGAGAAGCTCGCGCGGCGCCAGGGGAAGGTCGTTCTCGGTGAGAAGCCCCGCGCGCTCCGCATCGTCGATGTCGTGGCAGACGTAGGCAATCCTGTCTGCGCACGCCACAACCCTCCCCTCGAGCGTCTGGGCGCGCTTCGAGCCCGTGTGGCAGAGGATGCCGTCCCGAACCTCCCAGGTGAGGTTGAGGCCGCGACCGTCCTTCTCGAGACACTCGACTAGCCGCACGCTCTGCCTGTTGTGCCGGAAGAGGTGTTGAGCCGCCGTGGAACATGGATCGATGCCTCGATAGCGCGCGATGGCGTGCGAGAGGGCCTGCTCGCCGCAGTGGCCAAAGGGCGTGTGCCCAAGGTCGTGCCCGAGCGCAATGGCCTCCGTGAGGTCTTCGTTCAGCCCTAGCGCGCGCGAGATGGTGCGGGCAATTTGCGCGACCTCAAGCGTGTGCGTGAGTCGCGTGCGGTAGTGGTCGCCCTCGGGCGCGAGAAAGACCTGGGTCTTGTTGGCAAGCCTCCTAAAGCTCTTGCAGTGGAGGATTCGATCACGATCGCGCTGGTAGCAGGGCCTGAGGTAGTCCTCCTCCTCGGGGACGTCCCTCCCCTGTGACTGCGCGCTCCTTGCGGCGTGCTCGGAGAGCGCCTCCTCCTCGTAAGCGAGCTGGTCATCTCTGTCGTGAACCCTCATGAGAACCCCTTATGGGACAAACCCCTGTCAAGAAAATGGGGGGAGAGGCGCCAGGCCTCTCCCCCCATTGAGCTAGACGCGCATCAGCATCCACCGACTAGGCGACCTTGGCAGGACCGCCGTTGGAGTTGATCTTTGCCTGCGCGGCAGCAAGACGCGCGATGGGTACGCGGTACGGCGAGCAGGACACGTAGTCGAGGCCAAGGTCATAGTAGACCTGGATGGACTCGGGGTCGCCACCGGTCTCGCCGCAGACGCCGCAGACGATGTCGGGGTTGGCCTTGTGGCCACCCTCGACGCCCATCTGGACGAGCTTGGCAACGCCGGGGTCGACGGTCGCGAACGGGTTGCGCTTGACGATCTTCTTCTCGAGATAGAGCGGCATGAACGCAGACTCGACGTCGTCACGGGAGAACCCGAGGCAGGTCTGGGTGAGGTCGTTGGTGCCGAAGGAGAAGAAGTCGGCGTGCTTGCCGATCTCGTCGGCAGTGATGGCAGCGCGAGGGAGCTCAATCATGGTGCCGATGGGGATCTCGAGCTTGACGCCAGTCTCCTCCTCGACCTCCTTGAGGGTCTTCTCGACGCCGGCACGGACGAGCTCGATCTCGGTCTCGAAGGCGACGAGCGGGATCATGATCTCGGGCTTGGGGTCGAAGCCCTCCTTCTTGAGTTCGGCAGCAGCGCCCGCGATGGCGCGGACCTGCATGACGTTGAGCTCGGGGTACACGATGCCCAGGCGGCAGCCGCGGAGGCCGAGCATGGGGTTGGCCTCCTGGAAGGAGTCCAGCTTGGCGAGAAGGGCGCGCTTCTCGGTGCAGTCCTTGCCGGTGCACTCCTCCTTGGCAATCTCGACCTCGAGGTCACGCGGGCTGTCGAGGAACTCGTGCAGGGGCGGATCGAGCAGGCGCACGATGACGGTCTTGCCGTCCATGGCCTTGAACATGCCGAGGAAGTCGCCCTTCTGGGCCTCGCCAAGCTTCTTGAGGGAATCCTGCTTGACGTCGTCGGACTCAGCGAGGATGAAGTTCTGGATGAGCTGCTTGCGCTCGCCAAGGAACATGTGCTCGGTACGGTCGAGACCGATGCCCTCGGCGCCGTTGTCGGCAGAGAGCTGGGCGTCGGCGGGGTTGTCGGCGTTTGCGCGGACGCCGATCACGCGGCCACACGAAGGATCCTTGCGGACCTCGTCTGCCCAGTCGAGGATGGTCTCGAGGTCGCCGCCGAGTTCGGGGCGGACCAGGGGCACCTCGCCCAGGATGACGTCACCCGTGGTGCCGTCGATGGAGACGATGTCGCCCTCGTGGAGGATGACGTCGGTACCTGCGACCTTGCACTCCTTGTTGGGTGCGTCGATGTGGAGGGCCTCGACGCCGCAGACGCAGGGGGCGCCCATGCCACGGGCGATGACGGCCGCGTGGGACGTCTTGCCGCCGTGGGACGTGAGGATGCCCTCAGCAGCGACCATGCCCTTGAGGTCATCGGGCGTGGTCTCCCAGCGCACGAGGATGGAGGGCTTGCCGGCCTCCCTGAAGGCCTCCGCGTCGGCAGAGGAGAAGACGACGGCACCGGTGGCGGCACCAGGGGAGGCGTTCAGGCCCTTGGCGAGGACCTCGTACTTGGCCTTGGGGTCGAACTGCGGGTGCAGGAGCTGGTCGAGCTGCTCTGGAGCGACGCGCATGACGGCGGTCTCGCGGGAGATGCGACCCTCCTCGTACATCTGGATGGCGACCTTGAGCGCGGAGAGCGCCGTGCGCTTGCCGACGCGGGTCTGGAGCATCCAGAGCTTGCCCTCCTGGATGGTGAACTCGAGGTCCATCATGTCGGCGTAGTGATCCTCGAGGATCTCGAAGACGTGATAGAGCTCCTTGCCAGCCTCCTCGAGACCAGGGGTCTTGGGAAGGTCGGAGATGGGCTCGGTGTTGCGGATGCCGGCAACGACGTCCTCGCCCTGTGCGTTCACCAGGAAGTCGCCATAGCGCTCGTTGGTGCCGTCGGCGGGGTTGCGGGTGAACGCGACGCCGGTAGCCGAGGTGTCGCCCATGTTGCCGAAGACCATGCACTGGACGTTGACTGCGGTGCCGAGGTCATCGGGGATCTTGTTCTGCTTGCGGTAGAGGATGGCGCGCGGGGTGTTCCAAGATCCAAAGACGGCCTGCTCAGCAAGACGCAGCTGGAGGTACGGGTCGTGCGGGAACACGGGCTTGCCGTCAACGACGACCTCGGGGTACTTCACGGGGTCGACGTTATCGGAGAAGATCTGCTTGAACGTGACGACGAGGTCCTTGAGGTCGTCGGCGTTGAGCTCGGTGTCGAGCTTCACGCCGCGCTCGGCCTTCTTTGCGTTGATGGCGTCCTCGAAGAGCTGGCCGTCGACGCCCATGACAACGCCCGAGAACATCTGGACGAAGCGGCGATAGGAGTCATAGCCAAAGCGGGGGTTGCCGGTCTTCTTGATGAGACCCTGGACGGAATCGTCGTTAAGACCGAGGTTCAGGACCGTATCCATCATGCCGGGCATGGAGAACGGGGCGCCGGAACGGACGGAGACGAGCAGCGGGTCGTCCTTGTCGCCAAGCCTCTTGCCCATGCGCTTCTCGAGATCCTTGCGGTAGACGTCAATCTCGTCGAGAACGCCGTCGGGCCAGACGTTGCCAGCGGACGAATAAGCGACGCAGGTCTGGCAGGTGATGGAGAACCCCGGAGGAACGGGGAGGCCTATGTTGGCCATCTCCGCCAGGTTGGCGCCCTTGCCGCCGGTGATCCACTTCGCCTCGTCGACGGCAGAACCGGCAACTTCGGTCACGTTGTTGCCGTTCTCGTCCTTTCCGAAGCGGTACACGTGCTTCTCAGACATTTCACTCCCCTGTTCGAATAACCAGACACGCCTCGTGGCGCGCACTCACATCGGATGCCCAGGCTCGGGCTACCGCAGCGCTCAATTTTAAACAGACCAATTTCCAACGGACGCCAAATTCAAGTACCAACCGGTGGACGGGAAAATAAGCCGGTGAACGGACGGAAAATGGGGACAGACGTTAGTCCAGCTCCCTGAACGGAGTGCACCCTGATTGGCTGACGCTACTCGTTCTCTGCGGGACGCCCAGAGTACGTGGCACCAATCGCGTGGCTCGGCTCCTCGCCCGTAAGTGTCGAGATGACCGTGACGGCAGGCCCCAGAAGGTCGATGGAGGGAATGCCCCTCCTGTCGAGCTCGCGGCGAATCTCGCGGCGAAGCTGGCCGTTTGCAAAGGTGTGGAAGACGGCGCTGGGCCTGTCGGAGTCGAAGTTCTTGTCGAAGTAGTCTCGGACCTGCTCGACGCTCTCGACGCCTGACACGCGGATAATCTCGACGGAGCCATCGCCAAACTGTGCGGCTGCGGCTTCCACAACGGCCTTTGCAGTCTCGCCACGTGCGTCAGAGAGCACGTAGATGGCGGGGACAACGTGGCTGAAGACATCGTCGTCCAGATCAAGTTTCCTCATAGTCGATCCTCCCAAATGACGCAATCGTGTGGGGACGTTGCAGCAAGTGTAACCGCTCTTGCACTACTTTCGCTTCGAAAGTGCGCCAATATCGGCGACGTCACCAAAGACTCCAGCGAAACGGTTAAGAAGGCGAAGCCTATTGTCCCTCACGGACGGGTCGGAATCCATCACGAGGACGTCGGTGAAGAAGCGGTCGATGGGTGCGCGCAGATCCGCCAGCGCCTCGCAGGCACCAGCAAAGTCGCCAGACCCAAGGGCAGAGGAGACGGCCTTCTCGCCCTCCTCACAGGCAGCGAGAAGCGCCTTCTCGGCATTTCCCAGAAGGTGCTCGTCAACCTCGGTGCCAAGCGCGGCGTCGGCGAGGTGAGCGGCGCGGGCATAGGCCGTGGCGAGGTCTTCGAAGAGCTCGGGGCTCTCGGAGCGGGCGTGGTCAAGGGCTGCCGCGCGGCGAACGAACTCGTCGGGGTCGATGACGCCAATGGCACTCACGGCCTCGATGGCGTCGGGTGCGATCCCCTCATCCTTGGCGATGGCAGCAAGGCGACCCTGGAAGAAGGAGGCCACGGCCGCGGCTACGGCATCCGCGTCGAAGGCAATGCCCTGCTCGGCGTAAGACGAGAGCGCAAGGTTGATGAGAGGACGCAGGTGGACGGCAGGAAGCGTGCGCAGCATGGCAATCACACCGATGGCAGCGCGGCGCACGGCGAAGGGATCGGAGGAGCCCGTAGGCGGCTCGTCGATGGCAAAGATGCCGCAGGCGGTGTCGAGCTTATCGGCAATGGCCACACACTTGCCTGCAAGGCCAGAGGGAAGCTCGTCGCCGGCAAAGCGAGGGCGATAGTGCTCGCGGATGGCGTCACAGACCTCCTGGGGCTCGCCTGCGGCCTTTGCATAGTAGCCGCCCATAACGCCCTGCTGGTTGGTGAACTCGACCACGGCCTGGCTCACGAGGTCTGCCTTGGCGAGATGCGCGGCGCGCCTTGCGAGCCCGCAGGCCTTCTCGTCTGCGCCGGCGGACTGTGCCACCGCAGAGGCAAGGACCTCCATGCGGGAGACCTTCTGACGCACGGTGCCGAGCCTCTCCTGGAAGACGACGGTACCAAGGCGCTCCACGAACTCGTCCATGGGCACCTTCAGGTCCTCCTCGTAGAAGAACTTGGCATCGTCGAGGCGGGCGCGGACAACACGTTCGTTGCCGTCGGCCACGGTCGCTGAGACCTTGGGGTCGGCGTTGGAGACAACCACGAACTCGCGCGTGAGGTTGCCCTCGCCGTCGTAGACGGGGAAGTAGCGCTGGTTCGAAAGCATGGACTCGCAGATGATCTCGTGCGGGACCTTGAGGAACTCCTCGTCGAAGGTGCCGACAAGGACCGTCGGCCACTCGCAGAGGTTCACGACCTCATCGAGCGTGCGCTTGGGCGTGTCAACGTGGGAGCCAGGGCGCTCTGCCTCGACCTGCCGGACGCCCTCGAGGATGGCCGCGCGGCGCTCGCCCTCGAGCAGCACGCCATTCTCGCGCAGTACATCGGCGTAGACCGCGGGACTTTCTACCCTGTGGTCCCCTGGCCCCAGCACACGGTGCCCGCATGTGGTGCCGGAGCTTGTGACGTCGGCATAGCTTACGGGGACGACCTCGTTGCCGAGAAGGGCGCAGATCCACCGGATGGGACGCACAAAGGTCTGGTGCTCGGAGCCCCAGCGCTGGCTTCTGTAGTTGGGCCACTCGATTGAGCCGATGACCCGCTCAGAGAGGGCCGAGAGGATGGGCGCGGCAGGTCGGGCATCCACGTGCTTCTCGGCAAAGACGTACTCCCGGCCGTCGGTGTCCACGCGACGTGCGAGCCCGGATGCGTCAACGCCAAACTTGCGGGCAAAGCCCTGGGCGGCCTTGGTGGGTGCACCGGTAGCGTCAAACGCGATGCTTGCCGCCGGGCCACGCCTGACCTCATTGAGCTCGTCGGTGGCAGGGGCGACGTCGTGGACGCGCGCTACGAGCCTACGCGGAGACTGGTGGGTCTCCACGTTGCCGTGCGCAAGGCCCGCCTCGTCAAGACCCTTGCGCATCAGGTCACCAAGCTGCACCACGGCGTGGCTCAGCGGGGCGGACGGCATCTCCTCGCAGCCTATCTCGAGCAGGAAGTCCCTCGTCTCGGCCATCTAGGCCACCTCCCCCTTCTTGGCGGGCGCGCTCTTCTCGCCAGCGACCTCGGCGAGGTAGGCCTCGCAGCATTCCTTGGCAACGGTGCGGACGCGCAGGATGTAGTTGGCACGCTCCGTGGCGGAGATTGCCCCGCGGGAGTCAAGCAGGTTAAACGCATGGCTGCACTTCATCACGCAGTCGTAGGCGGGAAGCGGCAGGTGGGCGTCCAGGCAGGAGTGGCATTCGGCCTCGTACTCGTCGAACTTCTCGCGCATGAGGTCAACGTTCGCCACCTCAAAGTTGTAGGAAGAGAACTCGCGCTCGTTCTCGTAGAAGACGTCTCCGTAGGTCATGGGGGTGCCGTCGGGCAGGTAGCTCCACGTGATGTCATAGACGGAGTTCACACCCTGCGCATACATGGCAATGCGCTCGAGACCGTAGGTGATCTCTGCCGGCACCGGGTCAACCTCGATGCCACCGACCTGCTGGAAGTAGGTGAACTGCGTGACCTCCATGCCATCCATCCACACCTCCCAGCCAAGGCCCCAGGCACCCAGCGTCGGGCTCTCCCAGTCGTCCTCGACAAAGCGCACGTCGTGCTCGGCAGGGTCAAGGCCAATGGCGGCAAGAGAGCCAAGGTAGAGGTCTTGGGAGTCGATTGGCGAGGGCTTGAGGAGCACCTGGAACTGATAATAGTGCTGCAGGCGGTTGGGGTTCTCGCCATAGCGGCCGTCAGCGGGGCGGCGGCACGGCTGCGGATAGCAGGTCCGCCAGGCAGCAGGACCGAGCGAGCGCAGAAGCGTAGCCGTGTGGAATGTTCCCGCGCCCACCTCTGAGTCGTATGGCTGCATGACGGTACAGCCCTTGTCGGCCCAGTAATGCTCAAGGGCGAGAATCGTGTCTTGGAACGTCAGCGGGCTTTCGCTCATATCTGTCCTTCCTCCTGACGGGGGTCGCGACGCAGACGCTACAGCGCCCTCGCGTCTGAGATCGGTCAATAGATGCAGAGTATCTTCGATGTCACGGCACTCACCCTCACCGCGCCAAAGTAGCGCGAGTCGAGCGAGTTGGTGCGATTGTCACCCATGACCCAGACGCAGCCATCCGGGACCGTGTAGGGGTAGGCAATGCCCGCAGAGCCAGCCTGGTCCGAGAGTGAGTAGCTGGGTTTGCCAAGCGTATAGGAGGACTCGTCGAGCTGGGTGCCGTCTACATAGACGTTGCCGTCACGCAGGTCGACGGTCTGCCCCGCCACGGCAATGACGCGCTTCACCAGGGTGGTACCGGGCTCACGGGGACTCTCGAAGGTCACGATGTCGCCCGCCCTGGGCGACTCCCAGTTGAGAGAGACCTTCTCGCCAAGGAGCAGGTCGCCCTCCTGGATGGTCTCGAGCATCGAGCCCGAGGGCACCTCGTAGACCTCCACGACAAAGGTGCGCAGGAGAAGCGCCACACCAAGTGCCACGAGTATGGTCACGACGATATCGAGAAGGCCTCCGTGCCTCTCTTTGGTGGGACCCTTGGCCACGCTATTCGCCTCCTGTTGCAGAACCATCATCGCCAGGCTCGTGCGGAGCCTGGCCCTCCCCCATCACGCGACGGGCGAGCTCCCACTCCTCATCCGAGAGCCCCGCGCCATCGAGCAGGTCGGGACGCCATCGAGCGGTGCGCTCAATGGCGCTTCTCCTGCGCCATGCGTCCACGGCGCCGTGGTCGCCGGAAAGCAGGACCTCCGGCACACGCAGGCCATCGTAGTCCGCGGGCCTCGTATACTGCGCATATTCGAGAAGCCCACCAGAGAAGGACTCGTCCTGCGCGCTCATCTCGTCACCGAGAGCCCCGGGGAGAAGCCTCACGATGGCGTCGATGGCCACGAGGGCGGGGAGCTCCCCGCCCGTAAGGACATAGTCCCCAAGCGAGAGCACATCGTCTGCCAGGCTATAGGCCCGCTCGTCCATACCCTCGTAGCGGCCGCATACAAAGAGGAGTCGCTCCTCTTTGGCCAAGCGGGCGGCTGTCGCCTCGTCAAAGCGCGTACCACAGGGCGAGAAGAACACGACGTGCGGGGCACACTCCCCACGCGAGGAGAGGCCCTGCACCGCCTCGAAGATGGGCGCGGGCTTCATGAGCATGCCCTGCCCTCCCCCAAAGGGAGCGTCATCCACCGTTCGATGGCGGTCATGCGTCCAGTCGCGAAGGTCATGCGCGGTAAACGAGAAGATGCCCCTCGCCTGTGCCCGCCCCATGATCGACGCATCGAGGTAGGGCGAGAAGACTCCTGGAAAAACGGAGAGGGTCTCGATGATCACTGGTCCCCGCCCCCATCGACGAGGCCGGAGGGGGTGCGCACCGCAATGGGGCCATTGTCGGGAACCTCGGAGACCACCTCGTCCACGACGGGTACGAGGACCTCGCCAAAGGGACCCTCGATAACCCAGACGTCGTTGGCTGGGCCAACCATGACCTCGCCGATGGTTCCGAGGAAGCCGAGTCTCTCGTCTTCCACCTCACGCCCAAGGAGCGCCTCGGCGTCATGAAGCGCCACGTCGTCAGGAAGGTCGCACTCTCGAGCCAGGAGGTAGCGTCCGCGCAGGGCATCGGCCCCCTCGATGCCGCCCACCCCAGAGAGCGAGACGAGCTGGCCACGAGGCCCGTCGCTCACACTTGCGACCACATGCGACCTAGGGCCCTTAAGGCGGGGCGGCACCACGAAGACCTCGAGGCCCTCGCGAACAAGAGGGGGAAGGCCGTGAACGGCAACCGTCACGACCTCCCCCCCTCTTCCGTGCGACTTCTCTACACGGGCTATGACTCTGTAGCGATCCCGCAAGGTTGCCTAGCCTACGACCTCGACCTCGACAGAAGTCCCCACGCGCTGCCCCAGGGCACGCGCGAGGGTACGGATGGCTTTGATGGTACGGCCCTTACGGCCGATGACCCTGCCGGCATCCGCCTCGGCGCAGGTGACCTCGATGAGCGCACCCTCGTCGCCGTCGGTCACGTCAAGTGACACGGCGCCCTCATTGTCAACGAGACCGCAGACGATGTACTCGACGAGGTCGGCGACCTTGTCAGAGGGAATCTCCTGCTCCTCGTTGACCTCGTCGTTCATGGTGTCATCCATTGTGGAACGCCCCTACTCGGCAGCGGCCTCAGCAGCCTCCTCGGCTGCCTTGGCAGCCTTGGCAGCGGCCTTCTTGGAGATCTTGGTCTTCTTCTCGACGACGGGCTGACCGTTGCGGACAACGTCGATGAGGTGAGAGACGGAGTTGGTTGGCTGAGCACCCTTGGTGATCCAAGCGTCGACCTTCTCGAGGTCGATCTCGATGGTCTTGGGGTTGGTCAGGGGGTTGTAGCGACCCACCTGCTCGATGTAACGGCCATCGCGAGGCATGCGGCTGTCCGCAACGACGATGCGATAGTACGGGCGCTTCTTGGCACCGTGACGGGCCAGACGAATCTTAACTGCCAATGAAAACTCCTCCATACGAGCGGTGCCCTGGTGTGGTGTCATGGCTGCACCGCATAGCCACATAGCAACAAGACATTCTACGCCCACGTGGCATGTGCGCAAGTTGCAGATTTTGTGAACCAAGGGTCAACGAGCTGTATCAGCTTTGAATTTAAGCGGGATTTAAGTCTCACAACGTACGATTATGCAGGCAAGGCACAAGTGAAGGAGGACCCCATGAACGTTCTCGTTGTCGAAGATGAGCGAAACCTCGCCGACGCCATTGTCCGTATCCTCTCCGATGCGGGCTACAACGCCGAGGCTGTCTACGATGGCACGTCTGGCCTGTCAAGCGCAAAGAGCGGCCTTTATGACGCAATCATCCTTGATGTGATGCTGCCTGGCATGAACGGCTACGACGTGGTGCACGAGCTCCGTCGTGCAGACATCTCGACGCCAGTCCTCATGCTTACGGCACTCAACTCCACCGAGGACAAGGTCGAGGGCCTTGATGCCGGTGCCGATGACTACATGACGAAGCCCTTCGAGGCCCAGGAGCTCCTCGCCCGCCTGAGGGCAGTCACTCGCCGCAAGGGCGAGGTCATGATTGACGAGATCAAGTTTGCCGACCTCACGCTGGACCTCACGACGCACGACCTCTCTTGCGGAGACAAGAGGATCCACCTCTCGGGTAAGGAGTTCGAGCTCATGCGCATGCTCATGAGCGCCTCCTCGCGCGTCATTTCGAAGCAGGACCTCCTCACGAGGGTCTGGGGTGCCGATGCGGAGGCCTCGGAGAACTCCGTTGAGGCCTACGTCTCCTTCCTGCGCAAGAAGCTCAACCACGTTGGCTCCAAGGTCCAGATCACCACGCTCAGGATGCTTGGCTACAGGCTGGAGCTCTTCGAGGACTAGCGACGGGGCCTGCCGGGCGGTTAGGGGGGATGCCAGGGATGCTTCAGAAGCTTCGCAGGGAGTTCGTGGTCATCACCATGGCGCTCGTAGGCCTGGTGCTTGTGGTTGCGCTCGGTTCCACGCTGGTGAGCGGCTACATCAACCAGACAAACATGGTCAACACAGCGCTCACCCGCGGACTCACGGGCGACCTTGACTTTACGCCGCATTTTGGGGAGCCCGATGGCGACAAGGACTCGCATGGGACCAACTTGCTCACGCTCTCCGCCGACGTCTCAACCGACGGCACGATAATCGCCAAGAGTTCCTACTACATCGACCCCGACATCCTCACGCAAATCATCTCCGAGGTGCTTTCGTCGAGCGAGGACTCTGGCTACAACCCCCAGCTTCGCCTCTCGTGGATGCGCGCCCAAAACAGTACGGGATGGCGCATCTCGATCGTTGACACGCAGTATGTGGAATCCTCGCTCGCCAGGCAGACCATGACCGACGTCGTCATTGTCCTCGTCTCCATGGTCGTGCTCTTCCTCATTGTCTGGGTGCTCTCGGCGTGGATCTTGAAGCCAATCCAGAAGTCGTGGGAATCTCAGCGACGCTTTGTCTCGGACGCGTCGCACGAGCTCAAGACGCCCTTGGCGGTAATCCTTGCAAACACGCAGATATTGCTCGACGACCCACGCATGCCGCCAGACACAAGGACATGGGTCGAGAGCACCAATGACGAAGCGACCCACATGAAGGCGCTTGTCGAGGACCTGCTCACGCTTGCGCGCACCGACGAGGCCCAGGCAGACGGGGCAAAGCGCGTCCTGGCTCTCGAGAATATCGACTTCTCGGAGGTCGTGGACGAGTGCGCCATCGAGTTCGATGCCGTGGCGTATGAGCGCGGCAGCTCCATCGAGAAGGACATCGAGCCCAACATCTATCTGCAGGGAGACCGTACGCAGCTTGCACGTGCCGTGCGCACCCTCATCGACAATGCGACCAAGTACGCCATCAAAGGCACTGTCGTCAATGTGCAACTTAGGAAGGCCGACAAGCACGCGGTGCTTACGGTAAACAACGCGAGCGCCCCGATGGGCCCCGATGACCTCGAGCACATCTTCGACCGCTTCTATCGCTCGGACAAGGCGCGCAGCCGCGAGGAGACCGGCGGCTTTGGGCTGGGGCTTGCCATCTGCAAGGGAATCATTGACGCTCACGGCGGCTCCATCAAGGCCACAAGCACCGTTGAGAAGGGCACCACGTTCACGGTCACCCTATAATCGGGGCATGGACGAGCATTCACATGACATTCTCGAGTGGGACGGTCCGGCCATAGGCCTCATGGACCTCGATGCCTTCTTTGCCTCGGTCGAGCAGCTCGACCATCCGGAGTGGCGAGGGCTGCCTGTGATAGTTGGCGGCTCGGCAGACCACCGCGGCGTGGTCTCCACGGCATCCTACGAGGCGAGACGCTATGGCGTCCACTCGGCCATGCCATCAGCCCAGGCTAGAAGGCTCTGCCCCAACGCCATCTGGACGCACGGCAACTTCACGCGCTATCGCGAGGTGAGCGCGGCCGTGATGGGCATCCTCTCCGCCGAGACCCCACGCGTCGAGCAGGTCTCCATCGATGAGGCATTCTTCGACGTGACGCCAGGGCGCTTCTCGCGCGAGAGCCCCCTCGAGATTTGCCGCCGCATCCAGGCACGCGTTTCCGCCCTTGGCGTGAGCTGCTCCATTGGCCTTGGCATCAACAAGACGGTCGCAAAAATTGCTTCCGATAGGGACAAGCCACGCGGGCTTACCGTGGTCTTTCCTGGTACGGAGGAAGCGTTTCTCGCCCCACTGCCCGTAAGCACCATGAGCGGCGTTGGCCCAGCCACCGAAAAACGCCTGGTGGCCATGGGAATCCAGGTGCTTGGCGACCTTGCGAAGGCGAGCCCGGTTAAGCTCGAGCGCACATTTGGCGTCATGGGCCCTCGTATGGCAGTAAGGGCAGCCGGACTCGAGCGGAGCGTTGTGGCCGAACGTGCTAAGCCCGAGGAGGCCAAGTCCGTCTCGAACGAGCGGACCTTCGACCACGACCTCACGACGGGGGACGAGGTGCGTGCGGCCATACTCCACATCTCGTCGATGACGGGAAGGCGCCTGCGAAGGCGTGGGCTCACAGGCGGGACGGTCACGCTCAAGCTCCGCTACGCCGACCTCCACGTGCGCACAGCACAGCGGCAGCTCTCCTCGCCAACCAATGACGAGCACGTCTTTGGCCCCGTCGCTGTAAGACTTCTGGAGGGGCTCTGGCAGGAGGGTACGCCCGTGCGCCTCGTGGGCGTGGGAATCTCTGACTTCTCTGGGGCCCACGGGCGGCAGATGGGGCTCTTCGACGAGGCTGCAGCCGAAGACGGCCATGCCCACGACCACGCAGCCCTCTCGCAGCTCACAGACGCCCTACGCGACCGCTTTGGCGATGACGCGGTGAGCTATGGGCGAGACCTGCGCTTCAAGGATCGCACCACGGGTACGGCTCCCATGGGGAAAAACGACGACTGAGCGTGAGACAGGCCGTCCTACTCAGCGGCCTCTGCTGCCTCACCCGTGTTGTCTGCGGCATCTCCAAGATCCATTTCGACCTCGGGGGCATCTCCCCAGAGCTTCTCCAGGCGATAGAAGTCACGGGTCTCGGGCTTGAAGACGTGCACAACGACGCTGCCAAAGTCGATGAGAACCCAGTTCCTGCCCTCGCGCCCCTCAGTCGAGACTGCCATGGCGCCGCAATTGGTGCGAACCTTCTCGCGAATCTCGTCGACAATGGCGTCAGACTGGGGGTTGCTCGTGGCAGAGCAGATCACAAAATAGTCGCAGACGTCCGTCTTGGCCGTAAGATCGAGAACAACGATGTCCTGTGCCTTCTTGGAGTCTGCCGCCATGCTGGCGACGCGTGCAATTTCATACGGTGTTACCGACATGTCTCTCTCCCGTTAAGCGCCACTGCCAGCCCTGGCGGCGGCGAGCTTGTTGTATGTATCGATGGTACCCGGCCAGAGGTACCGTGAGCCTTTGAGCACGTAGATAATGCCACCAACAAAAGAATCCCAGAAGAGGTCCGGAAGAGCCACCTTGCCCACAAGTGCGCGCGTCTCCTCGATTCCAGGGCTCTTTTGTCTTAGGGGCTCAATGCCATCCGCCACAAAGAGCACCATGTCGAGCGGGCTCATCTCCGGAGCGGCGGTCGTGTGGACCTCGATGGCATGCCAGACCTCGGAAGGGACTTCGGGGTAGCGCACGGGCAGGTCCCGGGCCGCAACAATGCCGTGGAGCAGGGGCACAACCAGGACAGGGTCGACGCCCATGTCGACGCCGAGCTCGCGGGCACGAGCAAGGACCTGCTCGGACGTAAGGGCCTTATCCCAGTCATGGAGAGTCCCTGCCAGCCTGGCCTCGAACGGATCGGCCCCATAGGCCAAGGCCAGCCCCTCGGCACATGACGCAACCGAGAGCGAGTGCGCAAGGCGATGCTTCTTGCGTTCGAGCTGGATTGCAAGATCGGCCTCCAGACGAGCGATGAGAGACCGCTGGGCCTCGCTGTAGCCAGGCTCACGATGGTGTACGACCTCTTCGTACCCCGTCACGCAACCACCTCCGAGGTGTGGCCGTAGCGGTTGGTTGCGGTCCCATAGAGGCCGCGTTTGTGGAGGTATCCCGTCACGGGATCTGGCGTGAGGTAGCGAAGGCTCTGACCCGCCCTGACGCGGTCGCGCAGGTGGCTTGAGGAGATGGCCAGGGCGGGAACGGAGAGGTACGTCACGTCAAAGCTCAGGCCCGAGGCGTCGATGGCATCCCAGGCACGGTCGAGGTCATAGCCCGGCCGCGTCGCCGCAACCAGATGCGCGAGGCGGGCGATGTCGGCAGTGTCACGCCACCTGACTATCTCGGTGATGGCATCCGCTCCGGTGATGAAGTAGAACTCGACGTTTTCCGGGTAAAACTCGCGAAGGAGACGCAGGGTGTCCGCCGTGTAGGTGACGCCCTCACGATCGATCTCGAAGCGCGAGGCAACGAAGTGCGGATTGTCGGCCGTTGCAAGAAGCGTCATGGCATAGCGGTCCTCGCCCGAGCTCACGCTGCGGTCCTGCTTGAAGGCAGGCTTTCCCGCAGGCATGAAGACCACCAGGTCAAGCGCAAGATCGTCGAAGGCCTGCTCGGCCGCCACAAGGTGCCCGTTGTGGATGGGGTCAAAGGTGCCGCCCATGATACCCAGGCGATAGATGCGGCCATCGTCTGTTCCGAGCACCGGAAGGTCGCGCTCCCTCAGGGTTCCCACGTCGACGCTCATCGTACCTGGCCATCCCCTCGCACGACGTACTTGGTGGTGGTGAGAGCCGAGGCACCCATGGGGCCGCGGGCATGCAGCTTCTGGGTGGAGATGCCAATCTCGCCACCCAGACCAAAGACGCCCCCGTCCGTGAAGCGCGTGGACGCGTTAGCATAGACCACCGCAGCGTCAACGCCTGCGAGAAACGCCTCGCAGGCATCGTAGGAGTCGCTCACAATGGCCTCGGAGTGGCCGGTGCCGTAGCGGTTGATGTGGGCGATGGCCTCGGCCACGTCCTGGACGCACTTGACGCTCATCTTGAGGTCGAGGTACTCCCTACCCCAGTCATCCTCGGCCGCCTTGCCCATGGGAACCTCGCAGCCAGCGGCGATCTTGCACGCAAGAGCATCGCCCACAAGCTCCACGCCACGCTCGTCAAGCGCCACAAGGACAGGCGGCAGCAGCCTCTCGGCGGCGCAGGCATCGACGAGAAGCGACTCGGCAGCGTTGCAGACGCCAGGCCTTGAGCACTTGGCGTTGACAACAATGCCTACGGCCTTCTCAGCGTTGGCTTCGCCGTGAAGGTAGATGTGGCAGTTGCCGATGCCCGTCTCGATTACGGGAACCGTGGCGTTCTCCACGCAGTAGCGGATGAGTGAGGCGCCACCGCGCGGGATGAGGACGTCTACGAGTCCCGTGGCGTGGACAAGCTCCGAGGTCTGGGTGTGCTCGGCATCATCTTCGACGTACTGGATGGCGTCGGCAGGAAGCCCCGCCTCTACAAGGGCGTCACGGCAGCAGGCAGCAAGTGCCATGCAGGACTCGCAAGCTGCAGCACCGCCCTTAAGGACGCAGGCGTTACCCGCGCGAACGCATAGCCCAAAGGCATCGGCCGTGACGTTGGGCCTTGCCTCGTAGATCATGGCGACCACGCCCATGGGAACCGATATGCGCTCAACACGCACACCCGAGTCGAGCGTGCGCCCCCAGCTCACACGACCCAGGGGGTCCTCCTGACGCGACATCTCCTCGAGGGAAGACGAGATGGCCTCAAGTCGGTCGGCGTCCAGCAGGAGCCTGTCAAGCAGGGGGGCAGGCATGCCTGCCTTGCGGGAGCGCTCCATATCCCTGGCGTTGGCCGAGGCGATAGCATCGTTTCGTTCGCGGATGAGCCGCGCCGCAGCACGAATGGCAGCGGACCTCTTGGCGGCGGAGGCTTGCCCAAGCGTGTGCGAGGCCTCTCTTGCGAGCTCCGCCTTTGTTCGAGCCTCTGACATTGGGTAGCTCCCTTCCGAGCCATGGCAGTTATCGATATCGTACCAGCACGGGGCCGGTCATCGCATGCGGCAAATGCTAGAAGACGAGCAGCTCGTCGCGATGCACTGCGGGCTGCGCGGCCTCCGGACCCAGGAAGCGGGCAATGACATCGAGCTTGAGGCCCCTCACGCGTGACATGTCCTCGGAGGAGTAACGCACGGCACCCCGGCCGAGGAGCGTTCCCGAGAGGTCGCACACGTCCACCACGTCACCCGCGACATACGCACCACGGGTCTCGACGACGCCAACGGGAAGGACGGAGGCGCCTCGCTCTGTAACAGCCCGAGCCGCCCCGTCGTCCAGAACGAGGGTGCCACGCACGACCTCGGCAAGGCCTATCCAAAGCTTGCGCCCGAGCTCGTGCGACGCCTCCTTGGTGCCAGCCTCAAAACGCGTACCCACCCCCGTGCCGTGAACGGCGTCGAGAAGGGTCCTGTCGTTTCTCCCGCGGCAGATGACCATGGGGATGCCGGCTGCGAGCATGGCACGACCAGCACGCACCTTGGAGGCCATGCCACCCGTGCCATAGCTGGTGCCCGTGCCTCCGGCCATTGACGAGACGCGCCCGTCTACCTCGCACACGCGCTCGACGAGCTTGGCCGTGGAGTCTGTCTGCGGGTTTGCGGTATAAAGGCCGTCGACGTCCGACAGGACCACATAGAGGTCAGCCGAGACAAGGCCGGCCACGATGGCACCGAGCATGTCGTTGTCACCAAAGGCGAACTCGGCAACGGAGACGGTATCGTTCTCGTTGACCACGGGCATGGCGCCAAGCTCGACGAGGCGCATAAGGGTGTTGCGCGCGTTGAGGTAGGCTTCTCGGTCGACAACGTCACGCCTCGTGAGAAGAACCTGGCCGCAGGGGATGCCGCGCTCGGCGAGAACGTCTGCGTAGGCCTCGGTGAGCTTTGCCTGCCCAGCAGCTGCGCACGCCTGCAGCGTCACGGTGTCTGTGGGCCTCTCGGCCAGGCCGAGTTCCTCTTGTCCTGCCGCTGCGGCGCCTGAGGAGACAAGGACGACCTGCGTCCCCTCGCGGGCAAGCTCGACCACCTGGTCGCAGAGTGAGCGGATGAAGCCGCGGTCGAGAGCACCCGTCTCATCCACAAGGGTGGACGAGCCGACCTTAGCGACTACGAGCGAGGGGGCCTGCGACATCAGTCGTCACCCCCGTCATCACGCACGTCGGGCTCGCCCTCGACAAGCTCGGCAAAGTCATCCTCGGCGGACTCGCCCTCATACGTGAAGGCAAGATCGAGGATGCGCACCTCGTCTCCGGGCCTGCAGCCGGCTTTCCCAAGGCGGTCATCAAGGCCAGACCGGTCAAAGCGATGCTGCAGGTACGCCACGGCCTCATCGTTGTCCCAATCGGTCTGGATGGCCATGCGCTCGATGGCCGCGCCGCTCACGCGCCAGGCATTCGGGCCCTCGCGAGTAATGGAGATGGTGCGGTCTCTCTTCTGGCGGCGGCGCTCCCATTGTGCAGACGCCTCGACAGCCTCGCCCGTGGGCGCAGGCATCTCGGTACGGAGCTTTGCCACGGCATCCGCAGTTGCGCTCACCATGGCATCGATGCCCTCACCGGTTACCGCAGAGATTGCATAGAAGGGGTGCCCATCGGCTACGGCAGCCTCGCGAAGGGCGCACGCGGCATCCTCGGTACCCGGCATGTCGCACTTGTTGGCGATCACGATCTGCGGGCGCTCCGCAAGCTCGGACGCGTAGGCGGCAAGCTCGGCGTTGATGGTGTGATAGTCGTCAACGGCCCCTCGCCCCTCAAAGCCTCCCGTCACGTCAACGACATGCAGGATGAGGGCCGTGCGTTCGATATGGCGCAGGAACTCGTGACCGAGTCCCTTGCCCCCTGATGCACCCTCGATAAGGCCAGGAACGTCGGCGCAGACAAATGAGCGTCCATCACGGGCACGGGCTACGCCAAGGTTAGGGACAAGCGTGGTGAAGGGGTACTCGGCAATCTTGGGCCGAGCGGCTGAGATGCGAGCGATGATCGAGCTCTTCCCCACCGAAGGCATGCCCACAAGGGCTGCGTCGGCCATGAGCTTCATCTCGAGCTCGATCCAGTGCTCCTGAGCGGGCTCGCCCTTTTCGGCAAACGCAGGCGCACGGCGCACCGGCGTCACGAAATGGGTGTTGCCAAGGCCACCCATGCCACCTGGCGCCACGACCACACGCTCGCCCGGACGCGTGAGATCGGCAATCTGGTAGACCGGCTTTTGCGTGAAGGGATCAAGCTCACGCACAACCGTGCCCAAGGGGACGTGCAGGATGAGGTCGGCACCGTCTTTGCCATGCATGCGCTTGCCCTGGCCGTGGATGCCCCTCTCGGCCTTGAAGTGGTGCTTGTAGCGGTAGTCGATGAGAGACGAAAGCTGTGGGTCCGCCTCGACGATGACGTCTCCGCCATGCCCTCCGTCACCGCCGTCGGGCCCGCCCTTGGGAACGTGCGCCTCGCGGCGGAACGACATGCAGCCGGCACCGCCGTCGCCGCCTTTTACGTTTATGTGACACAGGTCTGTGAATGTGACCATGCTTTTCCTCCTAAGCCACCCCCGATAGTACGGCAACTCGCAGGGGGACGTGTGAGAGGTGCCCATATAAAACAGGCCCCGCCGAAGCGGGGCCCAGTCTGCCCTATAGCCCTATAGTATGCGCCACTATTCGGTGATGACGTTGACGACGTGCTTCCTGCCCTTCTTGAACTGCACGACGCCATCGGCGAGAGCGAAGAGGGTGTCATCCTTGCCACGGCCAACGTTGTTGCCGGGGGTGATGTGGGTGCCGCGCTGCCGAACGATAATCTGACCGGTCTTGATGGCCTGACCGCCATAGATCTTCACGCCAAGGCGCTGCGCGTGGGAGTCACGGCCGTTGCGGGATGAGCCGAGGCCTTTCTTGTGTGCCATAAGTGCTACCTGCCTAACTGAAGTGGACGGAGTGGTTGAGGCTACGCGGTTGGGAGCTCGGAGATCCTCAGCTTGGTGAGGTTCTGACGGTGACCCTTGGTGCGGTGGTAGCGCTTGCGCTTCTTGAACTTGAAGACGAGGAGCTTCTCGCCCTTGTGCTGGTCGACGACCTCGGCGGTGACCTTCTTGTCCTCGAGGGCGGCAGGGTCAACGATGGTCTTCTCGCCGTCGTTCAGAAGGAGAACGTCGAGCTGGACCGAATCGCCAGGCTGCGCGTCGAGCTTCTCGACGTCGAGGACGTCGCCCTTGGCGACCTTATACTGCTTGCCACCAGTTGCTACGATTGCGTACATGTGTGTAACCCTTCATTGCTGGCATGAGTGCAACAGTAAGCTATCTTACTAGCCGCGCGGGAAACCGTCAACGAAAAATCGTCTTGACCTGCGGTGCCGCAAGGGAAACCGAATCGGGAACCATGGCCTGGCACTTTTCCGCACAACCTTAGTAAGTCTAGCCTGCTTGTTGCCCTTGGCAAAAGCCACTACATTGGCTCCACAAGACTCCCATCTTCGGCCTCGTGCCACTGCCCAAGCCTACAAACCGAGATGGCGGGCATGGGGACCCCAGCCTCCCGTGCTGCCTCGGAGATGAGAATGGCAGGCCTAAGCGACCCCTCCTCAGTGGAGCGACAATCCAAGAGAAAGCCGTTCGAGCTTGGACGGGCCTCGACCGAGACGAGCGTGCGCGTGAGGTCCACGCGCTTCTCCTTCTCGCCGCGCAGATAGGTGAAGCTCCCCCTTGCTCGCACGGCACCGATGCCCCATGCCAGCGCATCGGTGCTTGTCTCGTCAATCACAGTGACGCTCCACAGAGATCGCGTGAGCCACGCCTCAAGGGCAGGCAGCCCATAGGGAACGTACGCCGAGGCAGTGGGCGCCAAAAGACTGGGGCTCGATGCGGCAAGCTCCTCCAATACCTCCTCGGGATCGAGCTCCTCAGTGAGGAAGAGGTCGAAGTACTCCCCCATCGAGGCCGCACCCACGGGGAGCGCCTGCGAGAACTGCAGGCGCATGCGACGCGCAAAGCCATTCCCCACCGCAAAGGGCAGCTGCGAGCGCCTAACGCTCCTGTTGATGGTGTTGATGACCTCGAGGTGGCCGAGATGCGCCAGGCGACCGTCCTTGCGATACCTCACGCGGAGGCGGTGCTGGTTGAGCCTGCTGTTGGTGATGGCGGCGGTGTTGATCATGCGCGCTCGCCCCACACGACGTTGCCGACGCCAAGCGTTGGGCACACGCCACAGCCGACGCAGGATTCGCGGGTGCAGTCCGGCGTGGTAACGCCCTGGGCGGCGCGGCGCCACTCGCGCTGCAGGAAGCCCTTCGAGACGCCGGGAGAGGTGTGGTCCCATGGGAGCCGCGCGTCGAGAGGAAATCCCTCCGAGGCAATGGAAGGCAGGTCGTAGCCCAGATCGGCCGCGGCGGCCTCCCAGTTCTCGTAGTGGAATTCGCTCGTCCACGCATCAAAGCGGCAGCCGTGGCGCCAGGCGGCCATCACAAGGTCGAAGCCGGCGCGCCCCATCTTCGAGAGCGCCCCCTCGACAAGTGAGGTTCTGGGGTCGTGGTAGGAGATCTTCGCGTCGTGGTCGGTGTTTGCCCCCAGAAGAAGCCGTGCGCGACGCTCCACCTCGGCCACTTCGAGCTGCCCCGCCCACTGGAAGGGCGTGTAGGCCTTGGGCACAAATACCGCGACAGACGCCGACACCTGCACCTTGCTCTTCTTGCCGCGCCCCACAACCCGATGCCCAATCTCGAGCACGCGGTGCACGGCGGCGGGAATGGCGAGGATGTCTTCGTCCGTCTCGGTGGGGAGACCCATCATGAAGTAGAGCTTGACGCGACGCCAGCCGTTCTCGAAGGCGTTGGTCGCAGCTCGCTCGAGGTCCCCCTCGGTCACGTTCTTGTTGATCACGTCGCGGAGGCGCTGCGTGCCCGCCTCGGGCGCGAACGTGAGGCCACCTCGCCTGGAGCCGGAGACCGCGTTTGCCATCTCCACCCCAAAGGAGTCCAGACGCTGCGAGGGGATGGAGACCCTAATGCCCCGGCCCGAGAGCTGCCGGTCAAGCTCGTGCAGCATGGGGGCGCACTGGGAGTGGTCTGTGGTCGAGAGCGACGTGAGCGAGAGCTCGTCATAGCCCGTCTCGGCAAGGCCGTGCCTGCCTGCTTCCACAACTTGCTCCATGGGCCTCTCGCGCACGGGACGATAGGTCATGCCTGCCTGGCAGAAACGGCACCCGCGGGCACACCCGCGCAGCACCTCGATGGCAAGACGGTCCTGAACGATGCCCATATAGGGAACGATGCGCTCGGCGCAGGCCGGCATAGACGAAAGGTCCGCCACGCAGCGCTTGACGACAACCGCAGGTGCGCCGGTACCAGGCTTGGGAACCGCATAGCCCCACCTGGTTGACGTCTTGTCAATAACTATGTCGTATAGGGCGGGGACGTAGACGCCCTGGATCTGCGAGAGCGCCAGGAGGATGCCTTCGCGAGAAGACCCGGCGGCACGACCGTCTCGCACGCATGCGGCCATCTCGACGATGGCATCCTCGCCGTCTCCGAGAAGGATGGCATCGAACATGGGGGCGAGGGGTTCCGCATTCCACACGGAGGGCCCGCCTGCGATGACGATTGCGTCATCCTCGGTGCGCTCGTCTGCGCGAACCGGAATGCCTGCAAGGTCAAGCGTCTCGACGATGTTTGTGACAACCAACTCGTGGGCCAGCGTAAAGCCCACAAGGTCGAAGGAGGCCACCGGCGCCGCAGACTCAAGCGCCAGCAGCGGTACGCGTCGCTCGCGCATAAGGTCTGCCATGTCATGCCACGGGAGGTAGCACCTCTCGCAGGAGATGCCCTCCGCCGCATTGAGGGCATCGTAGAGGATGGCGATGCCGAGGTTTGGCTGGCCAACCTCATAGGCGTCAGGGTAGATAAGGCAGGCGTGGAAGGGACCGGGTTGGTCCTCGATGGCGCCCCACTCGTGATCTAAGTAGCGCGAGGGCTTCTCGACCAGGGGCAGCAGGGGCTCAATGAGTCTGAAGAGGTCCTCTCGGGCTTGGCGCAAGGCTACTCACCCCTGGCTACGGAGCCGTCGGGACAAATGATGACGTAGGCGGGTGCGGAGGAACAAAAAGCACGCCTTGGTTGCGCTGCGCCCCCCTCGGCCTCGCCCGGCTCCCCCACCTTCTTGGGCAACTCAAGGTGGCGCGCCGGCACCTGGCGTGATATTTCCTCACCATGTGGGCGAACCGAGCCATCCTCGAAGTCAAAGCGAACTTGCAGAACACGTCCGGTAACCATGGTGCCGGCATAGCCCATGGCCCCCTTGAAGGCCCAGCCGAGTCCCGGAACAAGGTTCGAGGCAGCGCGGGCGAGCGCACGGTAGCCAAAGCCGGCGCCCACAACCCCCACCAGCTCAAGCGCACGGGAGAGGTCAAGGCCACGCCCATAGGCAACGGCAACGTCGAGGGCAAGCTTTGCCTGGTTGGCGGTCATGACGACCATGTCGGAACCGGGAATAAGCGTCACGGCACCCACGGCGGCGTTCTCCATGGCGCAACGCCTCACCAGGTTGTCGACCTCGGCGGGCCGGCAGAAGGGGAAATTGGCGGCAAGGGCCAGGCCCTTGCCCGTGGCCTTCACGAGCCACGTGCCAAGCCTCGGGACAAGGTCGCGGGCATCGGCGCTCGCGAGCACCTCTACAAGGGGAGCAATCTCGTCGGGAAGATTGAGGTCGGGGACTTCAAGCGCAGATTCGGCCACAAGGGCAACGGGGACGCCACGCCGTGCGGCGTCACGGGCAAGGGCAGCCTCGGCACCGCCCTGGCTGCCACAGACGACAATGACAGCGTCAGGGGCCATACCGTCGGGCGCGGGAGCGTCAACGGGACGGACGTCCACGATGCCGGATGCCCCACGGGCAACAAGCGCCTCCTTGATGGCGAGGACAAGTCCTCGAGGCGCCGCCGAAGAGATGCGCACCCAGAGGCGCACCACCTGAGAGCCACCCTCCTGGGCTTCCTTGCCCGCTCCGGCGACCTCGAAGACCTTTCCCCATGGAAACTTGCGCGCCATATTCCTCCTTATGAGCAGCAGCCGCTACGCGGACTTCTGCCGGTGTCTCCACACAGACTGTACCATCCCCACGGCCATGAGCTGCGCAATCATCGAGGTGGCACCATAGCTGACAAACGGAAGAGGGATGCCTGTGATGGGCATGATGCCCATGCACATGCCGACCTCCTCGAGCACCTGGAATGTCCACATTGCAGCGCATCCCACGCACACGAGCTTACCGAACATCGACTCGCAGCGCATGGCAAGAAGTACCGTCGAGAAGATCATCCAGGCAAAGAGGCCGAGCAGCGCGACGCCGCCCACAAAGCCAAACTCCTCGGCAAGAAGCGCAAAGACGAAGTCCGTCTGCGCCTCGGGGAGGAATCCGTTGCCTGCCTGCGTGGCACCGCCAATGCCCTTGCCGAGAAGCCCGCCGGAGCCCACGGCGATCTTTGCCTGTTGGAGGTTGTAGCCGTTATTGGTCGGGTCGACCGATGGGTCCACAAAGACGATCAGGCGATTGAGCTGATATGTCTTCAGGAGGTGCGGGAACCCATCAAGCATGGACGTAATGATGATGACGGCAGACCCCGCGACGATAAGTGCGATGGTCACCAGCACCCAGCTGCGCTTTGCTCCCGAGCAGATGATAATGGCAGCACCAAACACCAGGACGACAAGGCCGGTGCCGAGGTCTGGCTGAAGCAGGATCAGCGCGAACGGCATAAGCAGGATGGCACACAGGCGAACGTAGTCGCGGAGTGACTCGATCCTGCCATTGTACTGGGCGCCAAGCGCAGCCATGAGGTAGATGACCACAAGCTTCGCAAGCTCGGAAGGCTGGAAGGTGACGCCAATGCCGGGAATCTTGACCCAGCCCGTGATGCCCTTGGCGGAGTAGCTCAAGCCTGGAATCTTTGGCGCAATCATGAGCACGCACGCGATAATGAAGAGCGCGCGCGTCATGCCCTGGAGGTTTCTGTAGTCATGGCGCCACATGAGCACGGCACCCACAAGCCCCATGGCAATGCCCACCAGATGCCGCGGGAAGCTTGCCTCGGCAATGGTGAGCGAGGCGGACCAAATCACGACCACACCGTAGACAACGAGCAGAAGCGCAGGTATGAGCTGAGAGAGGTACAGACCGTCTAGCGCCTTGCCAATACGACCCGAACCCGAGGAGGCAGACCTCGAGGAGCCACGGTTGAGGTGATTGCTTGCCGAGTTGAGAAGTCCCTGCCGTCTTGCCATTTCTGCCATAGGTGCACCCCCTATCGGTCGACGTTCGTCGTGTCGTATGGCTGGTCGTCTGGCTGCCCATAGATAGCGCCGATGATGTCTCGCACGATGTACATGCCAGAGGAGGCACCGGAGAGTACGCGGTCAACGTTGGCTCCAACCACATACTTGGGATTCTCCGCTGGCACAAAGGCCATGAACCAGCCAACGGGCTCACCCACGGACGTCTGCTCGGCCGTACCCGTCTTGCCACGCACGGAAACGTCGAGGTTGGTCCAGTGGGCAGCCTGGGTGACAGACTCTTGATATACGACACCCGAGAGGCCCTCGTCCACGACGTCAAGGTTGGCGGAATCCTCGTCGGCGTTGATGATGGCCTCGGGGCTGTAGTCGATGACCGTGCCAGATCCCGTACCGCTCTTGACGCTCTTGAGCACGTGCGGCTTGTAGATGGGCCCCCGGTTGGCGATGCCGGCATAAGCGTCGACCATCTGCATGCATGTCACAAGCAGGTCGCCCTGGCCGATGGCAAGGTTGCAGTTGTCACCGCCCTGCCACGTGCGCTGCTCGTCGGTGGCACTTGACCAGTAGCTCCACTTCCACTCGGCGTCCGGCACGCGGCCTTGCGCCTCGCTGGGCAGGTCAATGCCTGTAAGGGAGCCAAGTCCGAACTTCCTGAAGGTCTCCTGCATCCCCTCGGGGTTGTTCTGGTCGTAGTAGAAGCCCTTGCCTATCTCATAGAAGACGACGTCGCAGGAGTAGGTGATGCCGGTGACGAGGTTCATCTCGCCGTGCCCCGTCGTCCACCAGCACTTCATTGGGTAATCGTCTCCAAACCCCGTCCACCAGCCCGTGCAGTACCATGAGGAGCTGGCGGTGGCAATGCCGTTGCTCAGGGCGGCGAGCGTGGTGAGGGACTTGATGATGGAACCCGATGGATACTGGCCGGCTATGGCACGGTTCATGAGCGGGTAGTTCGATGCCTCAGACTGGAGCGTCTCCCAGTCGCTTGTCGAGATGCCGCCAACAAAGATGCTCGGGTTATAGGTGGGATAGCTCGCCATGGCGATCACCTCGCCATTTGTGCAGTCGATGGCAACGGCGCACGCACCCGTAGCGGAGTAGCCGGCCTTCCTCTGGTACTCAACTACCTTGACAATCGACTCCTCGGCCGCCTGCTGGATATCCGCATCCAGCGTGAGAATGACGTCCGACCCACTCCTGGGTTCCACATAAGTCGAGTAATCGAGGACGTTACCATCAGCGTCAACGTAAACGGTCTGCTCGCCCGCAACGCCCTGAAGCACGCTCTCATACTCGAGCTCCACGCCCGACTGACCCACCGTATCGCCAGAGCTGTAGTGCACGGCACCTTCGTCGGAGGAATCCGTAGAGTTGAGCTGCTCGGATGTTACGGTGCCAGTATAGCCGACAACGTGTGCCGCAAGAGACCCGTAGGGATAGGAACGCTGCGTGCGCTGGTCCACCGAAACTCCCGGGAATACCGTGGGATGCTCACCGAGGAATGCCACGACCCTTCGTGAGACGTCGACAGACACGGGACGCAGGCTCTGGGCGCCGGCAGAGGAGTCTTCGACCTTGCGCTTGACGGCAAGGGCCGGCATGCCAATGAGGTTGCCGATGAGCGTGACCTCTATGTCGTCGTCTGCCACGTCTGCCTCAGCAAGGACCGTAAGGCTCGATCGGTTGGCAACGATCTCCTTCCCGTTTCGGTCAAGGATGCGCCCGCGCGGCGCGGGGACGGAAACGGTACGCGTGCGGTTTGACTCTGCCTGCTGGGTGTACTCGTCGGAGGAGAGGAGCTGCATCGACCAGAGTTTGCCGAGAAGCACCGTGAAGATGCCGCCAGTGACGACCGCCTGGCCCACGAGGCGCCCCTGTGTGGTTGTCTCGGCCGAGGTGTCCGATCCTCCGGATGCCTTGGGACCGTTGCCACCGATATCAAATTTGAAGTTGGCCTCAGAGCGCCCAAACACGAGGAACACCGCAATGAGCACCGCCGCCACAGCGACACAGAGGATGATGATAATGATCGTAAGGTTCATGGCGCGACCCTAGAGGCCCCTGGTGCTGAGATGCGCGCCGCCACGACCGCGCCTACCCATGGAGAGGCCTGGCCTGCCACCTCCGAAGCGCGAATAGAACCAGGCAAAGGGCAGAAAGGCGACGATGGTGAGCAGCGCTGTGGGAAGCATACGCAAAAGCAGGACGTCAAGCAGGGAGGATGACTGCCCGACCATGAGCATGGCCAGGTGGTAGATGAGAGACACCACAAGTGCAGCAATCGAGAACTCCACGACGCAGGCACCAAACTCCCCTGCCATGCGGTTTCTTCCATCCTGGCCCATCAGGTAGGCGGCAACGGCACAGCACCCCGCCATGAGGCCCACCGGACCCGTGGTAGAAAGGTCAAAGACGAGACCTGCGGCAAAGCCGGCAAGAACACCATTTCTCCCACCAGCATTGAACGCGACACACGCGGTAAAGACGAGGGCGAAGTTCGCGCGCCCATTACCAAGAGCAATGTTGGGAGCGAGGGCAAGCTGGAGCACCAAGCACACAAGGACGAGGATGAGAGCGCCTCGCCGGTCCCTGTTCTTATCAGCCACCTGCACGGCGAACCCTCCTTCCTAGTTGCCGGTGGTCGTCGTTGTGGACGACGTTGTCGAGGTCGTGCCGTCTGACGTGGTCGAGCCAGCGCTTTCGGTATCGGCCGTGGTTGCAGCACTCGCCGAGGTCTCCTGGACGTCTGCAGACGCAACATCTTCGGATGTTGCTATCTGGGAATCCGTGAGCGACGTGATGACAAGGACCTCCTCGGCATTCTCCATGTGCGCGTAGGGCTCAACGACGATCGTGTAGTACATCGAGCCAGGGTTCTTCTCGACGCTCGTTACCTTGCCCAGAGGGAGTCCCTTGGGGAAGACGCCTCCCAGGCCGCTTGTGACCACAATGTCCCCAACCTCGACCGTCTGGTCGGTGCGAATCATATCGAGGCGGACCTCCCCTGCCGCAGACCCATCGAGCATGCCTTGGGCCCTGCTCGACTGAACCATGGCAGAGATGCTCGAAGACTCATCGGTCATGAGAAGGACCGTGGATGATGTGGCCCCGCATTGGACGATCTGCCCGATGACGCCAGACGACGAGGTCACAGGCATCCCGACGGAGAGCCCGGAGCTGGTGCCCTTGTCGATGGTGACCGTCGACGACCACGAATCGCTGGACCCCGAGATGATATGGGCAGCGGTCGACTGGAGGTCGTATGTGCTCTGGAGGTTGAGAAGCCCCTGCAGGCGAGTTGCCGTCTGCTCGGCCTCTTCGAGCTCGGCGTTCCTAGTGCGCAGTTCGTCGTTTTCGGCCTGGAGCTCCGAGAGCGTCGCCTGGTCTGCAGTGAGGTTGGAGAAGATGTTGCCCAGGCCCTGGAAGGGCATCGATATGGCAGACCCTGCCAGCCTCACCGGCGCGGTGATGGTCTGGAATCCGCCACGCACAACGCCAAGCGGGCCGCTCTCCCCCGTGCGAACGCCAATGGTGAAGAGGACGACCGAGATGATGAGGCACACCACGAGCTCGCGCCCACCCGTACCCTGGTTGTTGTTGCCCAGCCCCGACGTAGGGACCCTGTTGCCTCTGCGCGGCACGCCTACTGTCCCGTACTCTGGACGAAGCCACCGGAAAGCGCATTTGCCTCAAGGACCTTAGCACAACCGGTAACGACGTTTTCGAGAGCCGTGGGGCTCACGTTGACAGGCACGCCGGTCTCCTCGCGAAGCCGCTGGTCAAGGCCGCGGAGAAGGCCTCCGCCACCGGTGAGCAGAATGCCGTAGAACATGAGGTCAGACGCAAGGTCTGGCGGCGTTACATCGAGAGCGTCCTTGACGGCCTTCGTGACCTCGTCGAGGGGGCGATCAAGGGCGCGGCGAATCTCCTCGCTCTCGATGCGAACCGTCTTGGGCAGGCCGCTCATGACGTCACGGCCATTCACCTCAACGTCGAGCTCCTCGGCCAGGGGTGCGGCGGAGCCAACCTTGATCTTGATGTCCTCAGCGGTGCGCTCGCCGATGGAGAGGTTGTAGGCGTCACGAACGTGCTCGAGGATGGTCTGGTCAAACTCGTCACCGGCGGTACGGATCGACTGCGAGACGACGATGCCGCCCATGGAAATGACGGCGACCTCGGTGGTACCGCCACCAATGTCAACGACCATCGAACCCGTTGGGTCCTCGATGGGAAGGTCCGCGCCAATGGCGGCGGCCATGGGCTCCTCGATGAGGTATGCCTGACGAGCGCCCGCCTGGATGGTCGCCTCGAAGACAGCGCGCTTCTCGACGGACGTGACGCCAGATGGAACGCACACAACAACACGAGGGCGAGGGGACCAGGGGTAGCGACGCTCTCGGGCCTTCTCGATGAAGTACCTGAGCATGACCTCGGTGACATCGAAGTCGGCGATGACACCGTCCTTGAGCGGACGCTCGGCAATGATGGAGCCAGGGGTGCGGCCTATCATGCGCTTTGCATCGGCGCCAACAGCAAGGACACGGCTCTCGCTCTTGTCGATGGCAACAACGGAGGGCTCGTTGATGACGATGCCCTGGCCTCGCACGGCTACGAGCGTGTTGGCGGTGCCCAGGTCAATAGCCAGGTCGCCACCGTATTCGCCAAACAGTGAGTCGAAGATCGACATAGCTTCCATATCCCGTCTGCACGCCAAGGCTGGCATGCGTTGCATGGTGCAGAGAGTGACTAGCCCTGGGTCGAGGTACCCGTGGTGGTCGTGGTCGTTCCAGTGGTGGTCATCGTGGCGGTCGTGGTCGAAGCCGCAGACGCAACGTCGCTCGTTACATTGGTGACCTTCCAAGAGATGCCATCACGCACGAGAGAAACGGTGTAGGTCTGGCTCTCCCCGCTTGGGAGGGAGGCCGTGACCGTAACCGTGGACTCGGTCATGCTCCTGTCAACCTCGGTGGACTTGATGGTTGCTCCAGAGGGCACCGTGGCCTCGATGGCCCCGGCATCAGAGGCAGGCACCGAGGCGGCCAAGAAGCTCCCCAGATCCGTACCGGAGGTCTTGGCATCAAAGAGCTGCTCGACCACGGCCTCCTGGGTAGGCCAACCGTAGCCGCGATAGTATGCGTAGCCTGCAGCGCCAAGCGCAACCACCAAGAGGATGAGAATCGCGATGAAGACCTTGAGACCGCGGTGGTTGTGCTTGCGGCGGATCTTGCGCTCCTTCTTGTCCTGCTCGACAAGGTCCTCCTCGGAGACCGAGAAGAAGCCCGTGTCATCGGCAGAGGGCATAAGCTCGCCCGAGGCACCCGTCGGGTCGAGAGGGTCATATTCCCCGCCATATCCGGCTGCAGCCAGGAGCGCATCGGTATCAGATGGGCGCTTCTTGCCGGTGATGGCAGCCATAGCCTTACGTGCCGCGTCATAAGACGCCTGGGCCTCGGGAGAAAGCGCGAGCGTGCCGTCGGCGGTGGCGTGGTCGAAGGCATCGACTGCCTCGGACATGCGGTTGGCGGCCACGTAGGCCAGGCCAAGGTCGCAATAGATCTGGTTCTGACTCTGGAGAGGAGCCGAGAAATCAAGCGCGGTGCGGTATGCCTCAACGGCATCGACCGGACGCCCGAGCTGTATGAAGCAGCTGCCAAGGTCGCACAGCGCAGACGACGGGTTGGGGTTCGACTCGTCAATGGCGGCGTTTCGATAGGCAATGCCCGCGTTGCGAGGGTCGCCAAGACGCTCGTAGGCGGTACCAAGGGCCATGTGAGCCTTGTAGGGTGTAGCGTAGGAAGCGTCAGACAGCGCCTGAGCAAGCGCCGTGACCGCCTCTGCGGGGCGTCCCGCAGCGAGAAGTGCCCGGCCACGGTTACACGAGAGAGGTCCTATCTTACCGTACGCAGCGTCGCGCAGCGCACTCTCGTATGCCGCAGCCGCAGACTCGTACTGACCAAGCTTCATATAGCAGTTGCCCACGAGGTGGTCGACAGCCCCAGAGACCTCTCCAGGGTTCTTGGCCTGGGAGAGCCTGTCGACCGCGGTGAGCCAGTCACCCTGCTGATAGGCGGACTTGCCTGCTTCGTATGCCTGCTGATTCACGTGAGACCCCCTCGCTTCGACACCGGCAAAAGCTATGCGCGGTGTTCGATGGTAATCGAGTTGATAGTGTCACCCTTGCGTAGGGCGGCAATGGTGTCGAGACCCTCGACGGTCTGCCCGAACACGGTATAGCCATTATCCAGGAAATGCTGGGGGCCGAGGCAGAAGTAGAACTGAGAGCCGGCAGAGTTGGGGTCAGATGCACGCGCCATGGCAAGCGCACCGTCCTCGTGGCTGTTATGCGGGTTGGTGGTGTACTCCTCGTGGATGCGATATCCAGGACCGCCGGTGCCGTTGCCTGCTGGGTCGCCACCCTGAATCACAAAGGCGGGCTCATAACGGTGAAACGTGAGGCCATCGTAGAAGCCCTTCTCGGCAAGCTCGCAGAAGTTGGCTACGTGAATGGGGGCACCCTCGCCGTCAAGACGCACCACGACAGTGCCCCTGCTAGTATCGAACACTGCAACCTCGTCGCCCCTTACCTCGTACTTTGGGGTATAGAGTGGTGTGGAACCAAAGAGACCCATGTCCCCTCCAAAGCGTCCGCGCGCGGCGCCCACGCGGCACCGGCAGAGTCGTGCAATCATCTATCTATACGATAGTACCAGCAAGCAGCGGCCTGCACGCAATCGCCAGACGCCGATGATGACTTGCGGCTACTGCTCTGCCGGCTTCCACGATTCGTAATTCTCGTCAAAAAGCGTCTTGTAGCTGTCGGTGCCAGAGGAATAGCCAATCTTCTTGAGCGGTGCCATGGTCTTCTCCTCTGAGGCCATGGTGGCCGAGACCTCCCATGCCTCGCAGATGGCATCGGAACGGTTCCGCAGCCAGTTGCCCAGCGTAGCCATGTTGGCAATGTCGCTTGCATAGGTGCCATTGCCATCGTCGAGCGAGGAGATGTCGTCGATGAGGTTCGAGAGCGCGATGGCGGTCTGCTCGGCCGTCTCCTTTCCCTGCTCGCGCTCCGAGGAAGTGCCGCTCACGCCGACAGACACAAGGTCAGAGACGCTCTGGTCAAGCTCATCGGCATAAGTCCCCAGCTTGTCATAGTCATCACTGATTGCCTGGTAGACCGAGACGGTCCCAGAGCCAGAGTCCGTCGCGGCACCATCGCTGGAACCATCGCTTGAGCCATCCGTTGAGTCGGACGATCCATCCTGGCCGGTAAGCGAGGAAATATAGCCTGGGTAGCCCGCCATCGAGGTATCGGCATCCGTCTGTGCGTGTGTTACATAGAGACTGGGGTCCCAAGGGTGCGTAATCCAGAGGGCCGTGCCCCCAGCCAACGCAATGGCAGCAACGGCCGCCACCATGAGCACGCGCGTGCGTGGCATGCGGTCATGGCGCACGGTTGCAGACTCCGGACTGGCCTCGGAGGGAATGGCGCTCTCGATGCGAGGTATGGCACGAGTGGAATCTGCCCCTCCCCCAGGGGCGTCTCCCCCATCTTGGTCGCTTGCCCCCTCGATGGTAGGGATGCCCAGGTCACGAACCGCGAGACCGGTCTTCGAACGAGCGGGGGCACCCAGGGGGGCACCACACTTGGGACATGAGTGCGCCTCGGGTGGAACGAGCGCCCCACAGGTGGGACACCACACAACCTTAGTTACAGGAATTCTCTGCGTAAGGCCAAGATCGTAGTGGCAGACAGAACAGGTGGCAGCACCCGCAGGCACCTCCGCACCACAGTTTGGACACCTCATGCGCAACCCTCCCGTCTGACTCTTACCCACCGAAGCCCGCCTAGGCGCACATTCTCCTCATTCCGACAGACCCGCACAATACCATCAAGCGAGAACCCACAGGTCTAGGAAATCTCATCGAGCACATAGGGCAGGATGCCTCCCTTTTCGAGGAAGCGGCCCTCCATGGGCGTATCCACCCTCACGACGCAGGAGAAGACGGTTGTTGTGCCATCGGGCCTTGTCGCAGTGACCTCAACCTCGTGGGGGCTGGGGAGCCCGCCGGCAAGGCTCACGGGAGCAACGGTGAAGGCCTCTTCGCCGGTAAGGCCGAGCGTGGTGGCGCTCTCACCTTCCTTGAACTGGAGCGGAAGCACGCCCATTTGCACCAGGTTGGAGCGGTGAATGCGCTCGAAGCTCTCGGCAATGACCGCCTGGACGCCCAGGAGCAGCGGCCCCTTGCCCGCCCAGTCGCGGCTGGAGCCAGACCCATAAAGCTTGCCCGCGATGACCACGAGAGGAACGCCTTGCTCGGCGTAGTCCACGGCAGCGTCGTAGATGCTCTTGACCTCGCCGTCGGAGAAGTCGCGCGTCCAGCCACCAACACGGCCACCCGCCAGCGCGTTTCTCAGCTTGACGTTGGCAAAGGTGCCGCGAGCCATGACCTCGTGGTTACCCCTGCGGCTGCCGTAGGTGTTGAAGTCCTTCTGCACAACGCCATGCTCGGTGAGGTAGCGCGCCGCCGGGGAGTCGGCCGCAATGGCGCCCGCGGGAGAGATGTGGTCGGTGGTCACAAAGTCGCCGAGAAGCGCCAGCGCCCGCGCGTCCTTTACCTCGACCGTCTCGCGTCGCTTGGCGATGTCGAAGTACGGTGCACGGCGCACGTACGTAGAGCCCTCGTCCCAGGGGAAGGTCGAGGACGAGGAGGACTCGATGGCACGCCAGGAGGCAGAGCCCTCCTTGAGCGAACCCTTGGCTTCGGCAAAGAGCGACGATGTGAGGACCTGTGCGAGAAGATCGTCGACCTCCTCGTTGGTGGGAACCAGATCCGCCAGCATCACGGGCTTGCCTTCGGCATCCGTGCCCACGGGCTCGTGCGCAAGGTCGACGTCCATGGTGCCCACCAGCGAGTAGGCAACCACGTAGGCGGGCTGGCAGAGGTAGTTCTGGCTCACGTACGGCGAGATGCGGCCCTCGAAGTTGCGGTTGCCCGAGAGCACGCTCGTGAGCTCCATTTCGTCTGCGCGCTCACGCAGGGCAGGATGGATGTCTCCGGAGTTGCCGATGCAGCTCATGCATCCAAAGCCACAGGTAAAGAAGCCGAGCTTTGCAAGGGGCTCCGTGAGGCCCGCGCGCTCGAGCAGAAGTTGCGTGGCATGGCTGCCCGGGGCGAGGATCTTCTTGACCCAAGGCTTGGGGGCAAGCCCACGCCCGACGGCGCGCTTGGCGAGAAGGCCGGCGGCCACCATCATGGACGGGTCCGTGGCGGTGGTGCAGCTGGTGATGGCGGCAATGGCGAGGGCCCCGTGGCGAAGCCCGAAGGCCTTATCGCCGCAGGTGACATCGAAGCCCTGCGTAAGGTCGCCGTGACCGTTCTTCTCGGCACTCCGCTCGAAGCGCTCCTTGAGGCCGGCAATGGCCACACGGTCGTGGGGGCGAGAGGGACCGGCCAAGCTCGGCTCGACTGTCGCAAGGTCGAGCGTGACGGTACGCGCGTATGCGCGGCCGGAGGTGGCGCCAAAGGTGCCCTGACGCTCGAGGTAGGCACGGGCGAAGGAGACGTCTGCAGCGTCGCGGCCGGTGAGCGTGAGGTAGTCCAGGGTCTTCTCGTCCACGGGGAAGAGCGTGGTGGTGGCGCCGTACTCGGGGGTCATGTTGGCGACGCAGGAACGCTGCGTGGCAGAAAGGCTTGCCACCCCCTCGCCCGTCACCTCAACGAGACAGCCGACGACACCTGCCGCACGCATGAGCTGCGCGACCGTGAGTGCGAGGTCCATGCCAGAGACGCCGTCGCGAAGGGCACCGGAAAGGCGCAGCTCCACAACGGGCGGGACAAGCATAGAGATGGGCTGGCCTAGGGCCGCGGCCTCGGCCTCGATGCCCCCCACGCCCCAGCCCATGACACCAACGCCGTTTGCCGTGGTGGTGTGGGAGTCGGTTCCCACGAGCGTGTCGAAGCACGCAACGGGCTCGTCAAGCATGGAGAGCGCATCGGTGGTCACCACGCGGCAGAAGCGCTCGATGTTGAGCTGGTGGCAAATGCCGGCTCCAGGTGGCACGATCTCCACGTTCTCAAAGGACTGGCTCGCCCACTTGAGGAAGGCAAAGCGCTCGTGGTTGCGTTGGGCCTCGAGTTCCTGGTTCTTCTCGCAGGCGTCGGCCTCGCCGGCAACGTCGGCAATGACCGAGTGGTCAACTACCAACGTGCAGGGTATGTGCGGGTTGACGCGCGAGGGGTCTCCCCCGCGGGCAACCATAGCATCGCGCATGGAGGCGAAGTCCACGAAGACCGGCACGCCCGTGAAGTCCTGGAACAGGACACGTGCCGGCATGAACTCGATCTCTGTGCCCTGCTCGCCGGCAAGCCCTGCTTCGACCACGGCACGAGCCTGGCGCACGGCGTCGGCATCGCTGACAGAGTGCCTCACGACATTTTCGAGGAGCTCAACCAGGGCACGAGGCAGCCGTCCTGCACCGGGGATCCCAGAGACGTCAAAGGTGAGGGCCTCTCGGCCGGCCACGCTCACGCGGACGGGACGGCGGGCGGCAAGGACCGCGTCCTCGAACTCCCTGGTGCTAGGCGTACCTTCTGTGATTGACATGGGTCTCCTCCAGTCTGTCCGCAAGGCGGGCGATGCCCTCGCCGTCTTTGGCAAGGGCGATTGATCGATTGAAGAGTACATCGAAGAGGACGCACGAGAGCGCGCCCGCAACGATGACCAAGACACACATACTAGGCGTGAGCGGGGCAACCTTGAAGAAGGCACCAAACACCGTACATCCGACGGCAACAATCCCGGCAACCGTCACGAGCAGCGCCGTCCTGAGAGGGGTGAGGGGCTGGGAGATGCGCCAGATGAGCCGTATGCCGACAATGGCAACGAGAAGCATGCAGACGGTCGAGGTCTCGGAGAAGGTCATAGGCATGGCACGCTCGGCGACAAGGGCCATCGCAAGCGCCACCGTGATGCCCGCCGAGGCAGGCATCGAGCGCGCCAGCACGTGACCAAGAAATCCGCCGCTCACGCGATCGTGGTTGGGCTCGAGCGCAAGCACAAAGGAGGGAATCCCGATGATGGCAGCCGAGATGAGCGACATCTGGATGGGAATAAAGGGGTACGGTGGAAAGAAGATGCAGATGAGGGCGAGAAGTGCCGTGTAGACGGTCTTCACGAGGAAGAGCGAGGCGGAACGCTGCAGGTTGTTGATCGAGCGGCGACCCTCTGCCACCACTTCGGGCATGTGAGAGAAGTCGTTGTCGGCAAGGACTATCTCCGAGACGTTGCGCGCTGCAGCAGAGCCCGAGGCAACCGAGATCGAGCAGTCGGCCTCGCGCAGGGCCAGCACGTCGTTCACGCCGTCACCGGTCATGGCAACAACGTGGCCATCCTCGCGGAGGGCACGCACGAGAGAGCGCTTCTGCTCTGGCGTCACCCTGCCAAAGACGTGGTAGTGCCGCGCTGCCACCACGAGGTCATCCTCCGTGGCGAGGGTCGAGGCATCCACGGCCTCGCTCGCGTGCGGGACGTCCGCCCTAGCGGCGATGGCCGAGACGGTCATGGGGTCGTCCCCGGAAATGATGCGTAGGTCAACGCCCTGTTCGACAAAGTAGCGCATAGTCTGGGGCGCCGTCGCGCGGACCTCATCGCGAATGCCCACCACGCCGAGAAGCGAGGCCTTGCCCTGTGGAACGCCCTCCTCGTCGAAACCGGCGACTTCGCAAATGACGAGCACACGCTCACACGCATCGAACGCGGAAGAGATGACGGCCGCTTGCGCCGTGCCCTGCTCGTCCAACACAAAGCGTGCGGCCCCCAGCACAAAGGCTCTGCCTTCTGCTGTCACGCATCCCGAGCGCTTGCGACGAGAGTCGAAGGGGATCACGCACCGGGAACCCCTCCCCCTCGCGATGCCCACGGCATCAGCGTGGGCGAGCAGCGCTTGGGCCGTGTCGTTGGCGTCAGCTTCGGAGGCGCGGACGACCGCGGCGAGGGCCTGCTCGACCTCGTTGCCCGTATGGCCCTGTGCCGGCTCGACGTGTGAGACCTCCATATGGCCTGTTGTGATGGTCCCCGTCTTGTCAAGGCAGAGCGTGTCAACACGTGCCAGCGTCTCCACGCAGTATGTCTGCTGCACGAGGACCCTGCGCATGGCAAGCCGCGTTGTGGCGATGGCCAGGATGCTCGAGGTAAGCAGCACCAGCCCCTGGGGGATCATGCCCACCACGGCCGCAACGGCCGAGAGAATGGCATCGTTCATGGTGGAGCCATCCGTGAAGACGGTGCGAAGGAAGAGTCCGATGCCCAACGGGAAAAGCGCGTAGGTGCCAAGTCGGATGATGGCATTGAGCGAGTCGAGGATCTGGGAGTGAACGGGCTTGACGTATTTGGCCTCGGCGTTGATGCGTGCGGCATAGCCCTCCTGGCCCACCTTGGTCACGCGGGCAAGAAGGTCACCAGAGTCAATAAAGCTGCCGCTCAAAAGCGTGTCCCCCGGCCCTTTGGGAACAGGGCGGCTCTCACCCGTGAGCAGGGACTCGTCCACGTGCACCTGGCCTTTGAGTATCACGGAATCGGCAGGGACCTGCTCACCGTGAGCTAAGAGAATGCAGTCGTCCAGCACCAGCTCCAAGGGGAGAATCTCTGACACCTGTCCGCCGCGCATGACGCGGACGCGCTTCTCCGTAAGGATGGAGAGCCTGTCCACCATGCGCTTGGCACGAATCTCCTGGAAGACGCCGATGACCAGGTTGCAGATGACAACACCTAGAAAAAGGAGGTTTCGCCATTGGCCGGTGACGGCGACGAGCACTGCCATGCCAACGTTCACGGCGTTGAAGAGCGTGAATGCGTGCTCAGCAAGAATCTGCCCCACGGACTTTGTCTTGACGTCCGTGTTGGCGTTGGTTTTGCCGGCGGCGACGCGCTCCTCGACCTCGGCAGACGAGAGCCCCGTGACCTGGGTCTCTAGCGTGCTGTCGCTGGCGTGCGTGGCGTGGCGCTTCTCTGTCATGGACTCCCCTCGCTTGGGTGCTGGCATATACGTCACCAATATCTGGTGGTCCATTGTATGCGAGGGCCCCCGCATGAGCTACGTGGCGCGTTAGGCGTTGTGGGCGAGTCGTGATGGCATGCAATCGCCCTCGACGGTAGCCAAGCTAAGAAGTTTGCCTATAATCAAAGGGTCACTGGCCCCGTAGCTCAGTGGATTAGAGCGTTCGCCTCCGGAGCGAAAGGCCGTGGGTTCGAACCCCACCGGGGTCACCAGGTAGATGCAGCCCAGGGCATGCGTTGTCCTGGGCTTTTTCTGTTTGGGGCGGCCTGCTCGCGCGAGGGCGCGGATGGTCCGGCAGGGGCGCGGCGGCGCGAGGCCGGCGGGAGCGATACCATGGGTTCCAAGAGGCCCAAAAAGCTGGTCCGTTCAGAAGGCGTAGGAGGCACCCCCATGACCACCGCAGTTAGATACTACTCTCGATCCGGAAACACGAAGGCCGTCGCGGAAACAATCGCCAAGGCCGCAGGCGTGGATGCCGTCTCCGTAGACTCAGCCGACGCGGGCATAGACGCACCCGTCGACGTGCTCTTCGTTGGTGGCGCGCTCTACGCGTATGGCATCGACTCGCATCTGAGGGCATACCTGGAATCCCTTGACGGGAGCCTCGTGGGCAAGGCGGTGGTCTTCTCGACCTCCTGGATCTCGAAGCACGCGATTGAGCTTGTGCGGGAGGCGCTGGCCGAGAAGGACGTGAGCGTGGCGGAAGAGACGCTGTACTTCCGCGGGAAGCCCAACGAGGCCCAGCTGGCGGAGGCAGAGGAGTTCGCGCGCAAGTTCCTGTAGGGGGGTTGTTTGGGGAGGCGCGGAGAAGGGGCCGTGGGCCGATTCTGCCGGCCTCGCGGTCTACTTGCGCGACTGTCCTGGCAGTGATGATTCAGGGACTGCGGACGATGCCCAAGGCAGACGTCACCCTCACGTCGCACTCTTCTCTACTTCTGTGATGCGAGATAGTAGTCAAGCGCATCACGGTAGACATCGGAGGTCTTGATACCCTTGCTGCGGACTATGGCCTCCACGCGCTGCGCGTCACGTGCATCATAGATGACCGTCACGCGCTTCTTTCCCACCTCGACGAGGTGGGAGCCGGTGAAGACCTCCCCGCCCCCGCTTGGGTAATCGCCGCTCTCGTAGGGCGCAGCCATCGCATCGGGTTCGTTGTCGGTGAGGTCGTGCTTCCTCATGCTGAGATGTTCACGCCTCTCACCTCTCCAGTAGCCGACCGTGTGCTTCTCCGCGTGCCGGCCGCACGAGAGCTGTCTGGCGAATCAGGCGCGCCCTCTCACGTCGCACTCGGGCACGTGCTTGTGGAGGCACGGGGCTGCGATCTTCAATGCCTTGCCCTCATTTACAACCCTCTCGCTCGGCAATGTCGACAAGCGAGAGGGCTTCTCCGTCCTCTAAGCCCTCGCCGCAAGCTCATGATCAATGGTCTGTCGCACGAAGTCCGACTTCGTGATTCCCGTCTCCTGCTGAATCCTCTTCATTGCCACGACACGGGAGTGAGGAACCTTAACGGTTATGGAATCGAGCGGCTCCCCAGAGACCCTCGGCCTACCGACAATCACCTCTCCGAAGCGCATGTGCGACCAATCGTCGCTCTCGTACTCGTTCGCCCATGCATCCAGCTGCTCGCCAGTCATACCGAACTTCCTGCGCAGCTCCTCGTTGTTCTTCACCGTCTCCTTCCTCCCTCACTCATCCCAAGCCCCCTCTTCGCGTTCTCTGTCGGAGGAATGAAAGCGTGGTAGATGAGGAAGTTACCCTCATCATTGTGAATTGCCACAAGCTCCATGACCCTTCCCTTGCCATCGATGCCTATCGCAAGGTACTCTCTCAAGCTCTTCTCAATCCTCGGTCGGCTCCTGATGGCGTTGTCCCAGGTGGCCACCGCATCAGCCTTCGATATGCACTGGTCCGGATGTCTCCACTCGACCATGCCGTCAGCAATAACCTTGTTCAATGGAACAATCACCACCCCTCAAGCAGGTAATGCAAAACACTCTTACCACCAGAACGGCAGCAATATGTCCGACCCACGAATCCATCCCTCCTCGCCCGCATGATTCTCGTGTAGCTGCTGTCATGCGAGATCGGAGGCTTCGATGGAGGACGGGACAGAGGCCCTCGTGGCAGTGAAGGCGAACTCCGAGGAGCTGAGGCTCATCGGCGTGTCCAAGCGCGGAGGAGTCTTCGACTGGTCTGAGTACACGAGGGACCCCGTCGATGGATGGATCACCAGCTCGACGGGAACGCTCGTGGCCGATGGCAACCTCGGTGCCGCCACGCTTGTGCTCGTCCCATCCTCCGATGGCAGGTGGCTCGCCTCGGCATCCGTGGCTACCCCGGACGGTGCCGACCCCCGGGACAGCAGCCTAACCGAGAGGTTCCCGTCAAGATCCCTACCAACCCAAAACGTGAGTGATACGTCGTCGAACAGCATCGGCCCGTATGCGCCGTCCATTGCGCCACCACCCAATCACGCCAGGCACCGCTTGCAATGCCGCTCGCACGCACTTGCGGAATGCCCAGCCTAGCAGAGAGGCGTGGGCATCTACCGGTTAGCGAAGGGCGGGCCTTCAGGGCTCGACCGGCAGACGGACCGGGTGCCGACTGACCCTCACGAGGCAGACGAGACAGAGGGAGCACAGGACCGCCTTTGCCCGCGCATTGCTCTGGTTGACCCACCTAGTTCGATGGCACGCCGAGGCCCTTCTCCCACGTCCTAAGTGACTCGACCCTGTTGAATTCGAGCAGGCCATCGAGCCTGCCCTCCCCATGGAACTCGTCGAGGGCACCGTAGTAAGCGATGCGGTCCTCGGCCCTCTGCGCGATCGGCGGGTTGCCGAGTGCCATGAGCACGTAGTTCTGCATCAGCCGCGCAGTCCTGCCGTTCCCATCCGCGAACGGGTGTATGTCCACGATCTGCGCATGCAGGTACGTCGCGCATACCAACGCCCTCTTGGGGCCAAGCGGTTGCTCCATCGCCGAGCGCACCTCGTCGAGCACCCCGACGAGCGCCTCTTCGCACTCCTCTGGCGCAAGCCCGACCTCCGCGCCCGGCCCGACGCCATAGTCGCTCAGCTTGAGAGTTCCCGGCCTCTCGCCCCTTTCCCACCTCGCGCGGTCGTACGTGTGCTCGGTCAGTGTCCTTTGCACGTCGAGGACCAGAGCGAGGTCCAGCCCCGGCGGGGTCGGGCTGAAGGCGTCGCGCACCGCCGCGTCCCACGCCAGCTGGTGGTTCGAGACCTCGAACACGGCGTGCAGGCTACCCGTGTAGTTCGAGAGCTCGCTGTCGCGCATTATCGTCTCGGTGTCGTGCAGCGTGATCTCGTCGTTCTCGATCTTCGTGCTGTTGTACGTGACATCGACCGCCATCCGCTCGGACAGCGTGCGTTGCCGCGTAGCCCCAAGGGACCTCCACCTGTCGCAGAGCACATCGTAGGCACCTTCAACGTCCATCCTCGCCCTCCAGGTAGTCGCTCAGCCTCGGAGCCCGTCTCGCCCGACCGTCCCGTGATGCGTTCTCTGGACCCTGCTCGCGTCCGTCGCTCACCAGGATGACGTTCCCCGCCGCCCTCGCGGCGTCCAGCGACCCGTAGTGGGCGATCGTCCGGAGCAGCTGCTCGTCCGTCATCAGGCCGCCCTCGCCCTTCCAGAGTCTCATCGCGGCACCCCTCTCGTTGCGCGTCCTGCCCCTACGATAGCATTGCCCGGGCCTCTTCCCACCCGTCTGGCCGCGTACACCCACTCCCCGCGCGGGCCCGCCATGCTCGGATTCACTGCAGACGCCCTCCCCACCAGCGCTTGGAGCGCCCCCTCGAAAGGACTTGCGAGGCGAGGGGAACGCCATCGAGTGCTGGCCACGGTGATGGTAGTAAGGCAGTGAGCGCCATTTGAGTCGGTAACGCACTGCTCCCGTAGAAGCACGGCACCCGCCAGCCGACGGCTGGCGGGTCATTTCCTAGGCAATGGACATAAGACCCTCGGCGAGGATGCCGCGGGCATATGCCCCCGTCGACTTCCCCTCGGCCTTCGCCTCCCTCTCAAGGGCCCGCTTCATGGCAACGGGAACCTTGAGCGAAAGCGTCACCGTCTCGGCCGCAGCCTTCGGGAGCTTGCCCTCGACAACCTCTCCGACGTTGACCCAGCCACTCGGCCACTCGTCGCGCTCAAGCGCGCTCTCCCAGTTGGCAATCATCTCATCTGTGACAACCCTGCCGTTCTCGGCAACGATCCCATCCATGTCTACCTCCATCCCAGCTCACGCTTGAACTTCTTCGTCGGCGGCACCATCGCGTGGAACACGCACCACACGCCGTCTATGTCCATAAATCCAACCAGCTCGACAAACCTCCCGTCCGGGAGCACGCCGACCGAGATCCAGAGCGGCGGGTCATCCGTGCCGTTGCACTGGCGGCACCTGATTGGGTTCTCCCACGCATAGGCGACCTCGCCGCTGGTGAGCCCGTGCTTCAGGGCGTTCCCATGTACTCTGACCACCGTAGCCCACCTTTTTCTTCGCAATCATGTATACCCACAAGTATACCTATTCAAGAACGCCACTTCGTCATTCGATCTAGGAATGGCAGGGGGCAGGGGTGAAGACGTGCGCAGCATCGCCCATAGACTTGTTGGGGTTTCTGTTCGGCCTGCTGGAGCCTATGGAAGCAGATGCATCGCCCCACCCAACCCAGGTTGCTTTGACACACCCCCGCAGCTTACGTTGGGAATGGTAGCGATGCTCTTCCCAAGCCAACCAGCTACGCCCCTCTCTTCCCAGTCCTTCTCGCCATCCAAACCGTCGCGCCCATTAGCTCGCCTTTGTTAACGCCGCAGGCACCAGCGCCGACAACAGGTTGCACCGTGGTAGCATTCGAAGTCATATGCGACAACACGGCTGTGGCCCGCCGCAGCTCGGGAAAGGCAAACTACCATGATTGCAGTAGTCAAAGAGACAGCGACGCCAGACCAGCTCGACCACTTCGTCAAGTGGATTGAGGGCCGTGGGTTCAAGACCAACGTCTCCCAAGGCGACAACGAGACCATCGTCGGCATCATTGGCGACACCACCCAGATTGACCCCTTTCTCCTCGAATCCATGGACATCATCGAGCGCGTCCAGCGTGTCTCAGAGCCCTTCAAGAAGGCAAACCGCAAGTTCCACCCGGAGGACACGATTGTTGACTGCGGCCACGGGGTGAAGATTGGTGGCGGCAACTTCCAGGTCATAGCCGGCCCCTGCTCGGTCGAGGGCGAGAATCTCCTCGAGATTGCCCGCGCGGTCAAGGCCTCGGGTGCCACGCTTCTTCGCGGCGGCGCTTACAAACCGCGGACCAGCCCCTACTCGTATCAGGGCATGGGCGAGAAGGGCCTTGACCTTCTCGCCGATGCGGCAGGCGAACTCGGCATGCCCATCGTGACCGAGGTCATGGATCCACGCGACGTGCAGTTCTTCCTCGATAAGGGCATCGACGTCATGCAGATCGGCGCGCGCAATGCCCAGAACTTCCCGCTCCTTCGCGAGGTGGGCAAGACCCAGGTGCCCATCCTTCTCAAGCGTGGCCTCTCCGAGACCATCGACGAGCTACTCATGGGTGCCGAGTACATCATGAGCGAGGGCAACCCCAACGTCATCCTGTGCGAGCGCGGCATTCGCACCTTCGAGACGCGCACGAGGAACACCTTCGACGTGAACGCCATCCCCGTGCTGCACCACCTCTCCCACCTGCCGGTTGTTGGCGACCCCAGCCACGCCACCGGCTACACGCGCTACGTGCGATCCGCCGCCTATGCAGCGACGGCCGCTGGCGCGGACGGCCTTGAGATCGAGGTGCACGACAACCCCAGCGAGGCGTGGTCAGACGGCGCACAGGCACTCACCCCAACCCAGTTCGACGACGCGATGCGCCGCATCCGCCTTATCCGTGAGGCAGTAACCGCCCCCGTCGGGGAGGCGGAGTAGATGGCCATGGCAAACCCAGACGTACCCACCTTTGTCCCCGACCGTACGGGCATCGTTGGCCTTGGCCTCATGGGCGGCTCCTTCGCCAAGGCGCTCGCTGCGGCAGGGCGCGAGGTCTACGGCTGGAATCGCACGCGCTCCATCACCGAGATGGCAGAGATTGAGACCATCAAAGGAGAGCTCACCGACGAGACCATCCCCACCTGCGAGCTCATCATCCTCGCTGGCTATCCCCAAGTGAGCATCGACTGGCTGGGCGAGATGGCCCATCTCATCTCACCTGGGGCCATAGTCATCGATGCGGTTGGCGTGAAGCGCATCATATGCAAACGCTGCGGCAAGATCTCGGAGGGCCGGCCTTGGACCTTCGTGGGCTGCCACCCCATGGCAGGCACGCAGTATTCGGGCTTCGCCCGCGCACGGGCGAACATGTTCCACAACGCTCCCATGGTCGTAGTGCCACCACAGATGGACGATTTCGAGCGCGTGGCCATTCTCGAGCGGCTCAAGCACCTGCTTGAGCCGTGCGGCTTCGGCTCGTTCACCCTCTCCACAGCCGAGAACCACGACCGCATGATTGCCTATACCTCGCAGCTCGCGCACGTGGTCTCCAATGCATACGTCAAAAGCCCCACCGCACAGGAGCACAAGGGCTTCTCGGCAGGCTCATACAAGGACCTCACGCGTGTGGCGCGCCTCAACGCGCCCATGTGGACCGAGCTCTTCCTCGACAACGCAGACAACCTCTCGCGTGAGGTTGGAACCATCATCGACAACCTTCAGGCGTATAAGGACGCAATCGATGCCCAGGATGCCGAGAGGCTCCAGGCGCTCCTCGCAGAGGGCGACCGCCTGAAGAAGGAGGCAGAGGCACGATGAGCGAAACCCACGTCATTCCCGTGCACGCCCCCTCGCGGTCATACGAAGTATACGTTGGTCGAGGGCTTCTCTCCTCGCTGGGTAGTCTTGTTTCCAATGCATGCCCATCGGCTACTCATATCGCTCTCATCTCCGACTCAAATGTGGCACCGCTTTACGCGCAGCCTGTGGAGGACTCGCTCCGTGGCAAGGGGCTTGATGTCGCCACCATCACGTTCCCCGCCGGCGAGGAGCACAAGCGTCTCTCGACCTTAGGCGAACTTCTCGAGCAGATGGCCCAGCGCGAACTCACCCGCACCGATGCCGTAGTTGCCCTGGGCGGTGGCGTCACCGGTGATATGGGAGGTCTTGCCGCAGCAATCTACCAGCGCGGTATTCAAGTGGTACAGGTGCCAACTTCACTTCTCTCCATGGTTGACTCTTCCGTGGGAGGAAAGACCGCCGTCGACCTTGAAGCGGGAAAGAACCTTGCCGGTGCCTTCCTGCAACCCTCGCTTGTCGTTGCCGACACAGATTGCCTTGCAACAATCTCACAAGAGCTGCTGCGTGACTCTTGCGGCGAGATGATCAAGCATGGCGTCCTTGCAGACGAGAGCCTCTTCGAACGGCTGCGAGAAGAGCCGGTGTGCGAATCGGGCTTTGACCCCGGTAAGCTTGTGGGCATTGTCGCTAGAAACGTCGAGATAAAGCGCGATGTGGTCGAGGCCGACGAGCAGGAGCACGGACGGCGCCAGACGCTCAACCTTGGCCACACCATCGGGCATGCCATCGAGGCAGCAAGCAATTTCTCCTTGGGCCACGGGAGTTGCGTGGCCACAGGCCTTTGCTGCGTTGCTCGCGCATCTGCCCAGCTGGGGTGGTGCGAGCAGGATGTCGCAGATCGAATTGTGGCATGCGTCAAAGCCTACGGGCTGCCCACCAGCACCTCAATCGACCATGACGTACTTCTAAAATATGCAGCCCGAGACAAGAAGCGCCGGTCAGACGGGGTCACCCTCGTGGTACCTAAGCGCATCGGGCAAGTCGGGCTACGCAAGGTTTCCCTTGACGAGCTTCGTCGCATCATTGATCTGGGCTGCGGGGGGTAGCCACCATGGATATGACCATTCGCCCGGCAGGGCTCCGCGGCACCATTCCTGCCATCGCCTCGAAGTCGATGGCGCACAGGCTGCTCATCATGGCCGCGCTCTGCCCTGGCACTACGGACATCAACTGCAACACGACGTCCCAGGACATCGACGCCACGGTAGGATGCCTCGAGGCGCTGGGCGCACGCATCGCATACACGCGCCTGGGCTTTAGGGTCAACCCGCTCCCGGGCACCCCCGCAACAGACAACCGCCGCATGGCGCGCACGAACGCTCGCCTTGACTGCGGTGAATCCGGTTCCACGCTTCGCTTCATGCTCCCCGTTGTGGCGGCCCTCGGGAGAGGCGCCACGCTTGACGGGCGTGGCCGTCTCGTCTCGCGTCCCCTCTCCCCGCTCTATGAGGAGCTTGTATCGCACGGGGTCACGCTTTCGGCGCGTGGCGCACTTCCGCTCACGGTAGCAGGGCAGCTTCTGCCCGGTCGCTTCACCATTCCCGGGAACGTCTCCTCACAGTTTGTGAGCGGCCTTCTCATGGCGGCACCGCTTCTTTGCTCGCCAACCGAGATCGTGGTGACCGAGCCCGTGGAGTCACGGTCCTACATTGGACTCACCATCCGTGCGCTCGAAGAGTTTGGCATCAACGTGGACGTGTCGCACGAGACTATGGATAGCAGCCCTTCGACGGTATTCTCGGTTTCCCCCGCTCGGGGTGCCGTCTCTCCAGGAGAGGTCACGGTCGAGGGAGACTGGTCGAACTCCGCGTTCTGGTTGGCCTCGGGCGCCATATCGGGAAGCGTGGGCGTAACAGGGCTCGACCCTGCAAGCGCCCAGGGCGATAGGGCCATCCTTGCCTGCCTCGCGGCGCTTGGCGCACGCGTGAGCAGGTCTGGGAGCATGGCATCTGCCACGCACGACAAGCTCGTAGGCCGCACTATCGATGTCCGGGACATCCCCGACCTCGTACCTCCCATTGCTGCCGTTGCGGCCAATGCCGAGGGGACGACGGTTATCGCCAACGCCGGGAGGCTTCGCCTCAAGGAGTCGGACCGCCTCGCAACCGTAAGCGCAGTTCTTGCGGCCATGGGGGCAGACGTCCACGCAGAGAACGACTCCCTTGTCATCCATGGACACAGCCCGCTTTCTGGTGGAGTTGTTGATGCGGCCAACGACCACCGCATTGCCATGATGGCAGCCATCGCCGGCGCCAACGCCACAGGCCCCACAACCATCCGCGGCGCAGAGTGCGTCGCCAAGTCCTACCCACGCTTCTTCGAGGACTTCCGCGCCCTCGGAGGCATCGCAGAGAAAGGCTAGAGATGCCCTCGAGCTTTGGAGAGACGCTTCGCGTCACGATATTTGGCCAGTCCCACTCCCCCGCCATCGGTTGCGTGGTCGAGGGTCTCCCTTCAGGCCTCGTGGTTGACCAGGGTGCACTCGAGGCTTTCATGGCGCGACGTGCTCCTGGCCAGGGAAGTTGGACAACGCCCCGCCGCGAGGAGGACCGCCCACGCATTGTGAGCGGTCTCAATGTGCAGGGCACCACATGCGGCGCGCCTCTTGCGGCAACCATCGAGAACACCAACACGCGCTCTGGTGACTACGACAACCTCCTCAAGGTTCCTCGCCCCGGTCACGCAGACCTCACCGCCTGGGAGAAGTGGCACGGCAACCAGGATGTCCCGGGAGGCGGCCACTTCTCTGGACGCCTCACGGCGCCGCTCTGCCTCGCAGGCGGCATCGCGCTGCAGGCGCTCGCAGCACGCGGCATGCGCATTGGGGCGCACCTGCTTTCCGTCTCAGACGTAGAGGACGAGTGCTTCGACGCCATCGACAACTCTCCCGCAGCTCAGGAGCACCTCTCGGCCCAGCTCGACATCCTCGCCGACGGCCCGCGCTTCCCTACGATTGACCCCTCTGCCGGGCAGCGCATGCTTGCCGCAATCGACGGCGCACGCCGCAACCTCGACTCCGTTGGCGGCGTCATCGAGTGCGTTGCGTGCGGCATGCCTGCAGGAGCAGGCTCGCCCATGTTCGATGGCATCGAGAACATGCTGGCGCGCGCGGCCTTCGGCATCCCCGCCGTCAAGGGCATCGAGTTTGGGCGCGGCTTCGAGGTGGCAAGACTCCGCGGCAGCGAGAACAACGACCCCTATGAGATGCGCGATGGCAAGCCCACCCCAAAGACCAACAACGCCGGGGGCATCCTTGGCGGCATCACCACCGGAGCTCCCGTGCTCTTCAGGATCGCCATGAAGCCCACCTCGTCCATCTCGCGCGAGCAGGACTCGGTCGACCTTGAGAGCGGCACCAACACCAAGCTCACCGTCCACGGTCGGCACGACCCGTGCGTAGCCACGCGCGCCGTCCCCGTTGCCGAGGCAATCTGTGCCCTTGTGCTTCTCGACGCACTGCTCAGCTATCCCGCGGGGTAAACAGCATCAAGCAGCCCCGCTTGTCCCACCGCCAGGAACCGGAGAACCACATGGAAGACCTCTCAGACATCCGCCATGAGATAGATTGCATCGACAACCAAATCCTCGAGCTCTTCGGGCGTCGCATGGGCTGCGCCGAGCGCGTCGCCGCATACAAGCGCGCCAACAACCTCCCCGTACTCGACCGCCCCCGCGAGCGTGAGCACATGGCATCTCTTGCCGCCAAGGCCCCCGAGGAGCTGAGAACCTACACCGAGGTCCTGTTCCAGCTCCTCATGGAGGCGTCGCGCGCGCGGCAGGGCCAGCGTCTGGCAGCAGATCACGCGTCCGAGACCCTGGTGAAGATCGACCAGGCGAGAAAGGCCACCCCAGAGCTCTTCCCGCGCGAGGCCTTCGTGGCTTGTCAGGGAGTGGAGGGCGCCTACTCGCAGTTTGCCGCGGATCGCATCTTCAAGCATCCGCTCATCTCGTACTTCGAATCATTCGAGGGAGTCTTCCGCGCCGTCGAGTCGGACTTCTCGCGCTATGGCGTCCTACCCATCGAGAACTCCACGGCAGGCTCCGTGAACAAGGTCTATGACCTCATGATGCAGCACGACTTCCACATCGTGCGCACCACCCGCGTGAAGATCGACCACAACCTCCTTGCCAAGCCCGGCACGGCTGTCGAGCAAATCCGCGATGTGTACAGCCACGAGCAGGCCATCAACCAGTGTGCCGGTTTCATCGAGCGCATGGGCCTCACGCCGCACGTGGTCGAGAACACGGCCATGGCGGCAAAGAGCGTTGCCGACAGCGGCCGCACCGACGTGGCCGCACTCTCGAGCCGTGCCTGCGCCCAGCTCTACGGCCTCGACGTGCTCATGCGAGACGTCCAGGACCGAGACGACAACTACACGCGCTTTGCCTGCATCTCCAAGTCTCTTGAGATCTACCCCGGGGCAGACCGCACCTCTCTCATGATCGTCGTCGACCACCAGCCGGGCGCTCTCTTCAAGGTGCTTGCGAAGTTCTATGCGCTTGATATCAACATCATCAAGCTCGAGAGCCGTCCCATCCCTGGCCGTGATTTTGAGTTCATGTTCTACTTCGACGTGGAGTGCTCCGTCTCGGCACCCGAGTTCCGCACGCTCATGGCGACCATTGGCGATGCCTGCGAGGAGTGCCGCTATCTCGGCAGCTACTCGGAGGTGCTCTAGATGGCAGGCACGCCCAACGCGGGGGTCGACGCTGGCTCGGCACCCTTTGGCCTGCTTGGCAGGAATCTTGGCCATAGCTGGTCGCCCCGCATCCACGCGGCGCTGGGCAGTGTCCCCTATGAACTTTTCGAACGTGAACCCGATGAGGTCGAGCGGTTCGTGCGCGAGGGCTCGTGGGCGGGGCTCAACGTCACCATTCCCTACAAGCGTGACGCCGCCCGCCTTGCAGACGAGCGCTCCCCGCGTGTAGAGCGCCTAGGTGCAGCCAACACCCTGGTACGCAGGCCGGATGGTACGATATTTGCCGAGAACACCGACGTGCTGGGCTTCTCGCTCATGCTCGAGCGCTTCTGTAGCCGAAGGCTCAACGCGGGCGCACGGGAACTTCTGGGCGGCAAGTCCGCAGCTGTCCTGGGCAGTGGAGGGGCGAGTGCCGCCGTCCAGGAGGCGCTCGAAGACGTTGGCGCCGAGGTCTCCGTTATCTCTCGCGCGGGAGACGACACCTACGAGACGCTGGTTGAACGCCATGCGGACGCAGTCCTCATGGTGAATGCCACGCCGGTGGGCATGTATCCCGCCTGCCCCGCAACGCCTGTCTCCCAAGATGACCTTGCGCGCATGGGTAACCTTGCGGGCGTGCTTGACGTGATCTACAACCCCACGCGCACCGGAATCGTGCTCGCCGCGGAGCGTCTCGGCATCCCCGCCGAGACGGGGCTCTCCATGCTCGTGGCGCAGGCCCTGCGATCAAGCGAACTCTTCCAGGGTCGCACGCTCGACGCCTCCCTCGTCGACGTCATCGGGCGGCAGATCCTTTCCGAGACCTCCAACGTGGTTCTTATCGGCATGCCGGGGTGCGGCAAGACCACCACGGGCAAGCGGCTCGCGCGCATGCTGGGAAGGCCCTTTGTCGATATCGATGGCGCCATCGAGACAAGCGCAGGCGCAAGCGCCGCAGACATCATTCGCACGCAGGGCGAGAAGGAATTCCGTCGCGTGGAGTCCAGAGTCACAGGCGAGTATGGCGCGCGCTCCGGGCTTGTCATCGCCTGCGGCGGCGGCGTGGTCACCGTTGCCTCGAACTACGACCTTCTCCACCAGAATGGCACCATCGTCCACATCGACCGCCCCATCTCGGAGCTCGAGACCTCGGGAAGGCCCGTCTCGGCCGCAAGGGGCGTGGAGACGCTTGCCAGGGAACGCATGGGCAGCTACCGCGCATGGGCAGACGTGACCCTTCCTTCGACGGGATCTCCAGCCGGTAACGCACATGCGATTCGCGAGCTCCTGGGGCTCTAGACCGCATGTAAAACCCCTGGCAGGCACCAAGCAGACATACCAGGCTTTCCGCCCGCCGAGAATGGGCGACGCCTACGGAGTTCGATGCTACCAAACAGCGTGACGCTGCGATGAGAGTTCTATACTCTGCTCAACACATTTGAACAAGTGGAGCAGCGATGGAAGAGCCTTAGGAAGGCCTTCTTGGAGCAGCGCGTCGCGTGTCGAAAGGTTTATCACAATGGCAAAGACGGGTGTCGCCGAGCAGGTTCTTGATGCACTCGGAGGCAAGGGCAACGTCACAGCAAATGACATCTGCATGACAAGGCTCAGGATTCTCACCGATAGGCCCGACCTCGTCGACATGAACAAGCTTCGCTCAATCAGGGGCGTTCTGGGAACCGTCCGTCGCGGTCCCAACGGAGTCGAGATTGTCTTTGGACCGGGCTCCATCACCGAGGTCAGCGACGACATCATACAGCTCACCGGCATTAAGCCTAGCTACTCGGCATTCCGGGAGTTCTCTTCTGCCCCTGAGGACTCTATAAGCGTGCAGATAAACGGCCACGCACCCATCCCCAAGGCGGTTCGCGCTGCCGTCGCGGCCAAAAAGCCGTTGGCCTCCTGCCGCGTTGAGATGCCTGATGATGGAGATGGCGAAGACGCGGATGACATGGACGAGCTCGCCTCGCTTCTCGAGGCCACAAATGGTGCCGAGATCGGACGTCTCATGGTAATCAACGGTCCCAACATCAACATGCTAGGCGTGCGCGAGCCCAAGATCTATGGCCGCAAGACCTATGCCGACCTTGTGCGCCTGTGTCGCAAGGCCGCCTGCGAGGAGGGCTTTGCCGAGTGTCGCTGCTTCCAGTCGAACCACGAGGGCGACCTTGTCGACGTTATCCAAGCCGCCTACGGCGAGTTCGATGGCATCATCATCAACCCGGCGGCATACACGCACACCTCGGTTGCCCTGCTCGACGCATTGAAGTCCGTTGCCATCCCCGCCATCGAGATCCATATCTCGAAGGTAGACGAGCGCGAGGCCTTCCGTCAGGTCTCCTACGTTCGCACAGCCTGCTTCGAGACCATCGTTGGCATGGGGCTCGAGGGCTACCGCAAGGCCATCAAGGACATGGCGACGTATCTTCGCGAGCATCCAGCGGACAAGGACGCCTAGCGGCAAGAGCCTGCGGTCGCCTATCGCACCAGAGGGTTGCAGCACCACGTGGCAGGCTCGCTCACCAGCCAGTCGACAGGCACGTCATGCCCGCCTCTGGGAAGCGGGTTGCCCGAGAGCTGCCGTGCGCGCACCAGCGCGATCTTCTCGCCCGGGTAGAAAGCGAGAAATCTGTCGTAGCAGCCGCCACCATAGCCAATGCGGTATCCATCGGCATCAAAGACCAGGCCGGGCACGATGCATACGGAGCCAACCATTTGGGCTGGCGTAAGAGGACGCCCACAATCGGATGACGGCTCCATAAGACCGCGCAGCCCAGGCTCAAGGTCATCCTCAGAAGAGATCACGTAAAAGTCGAGCATGCGAGAGGAACGACACCGGGGAACTGCCACCTGCTTGCCCGAGGCCCAGGCAGAGCGCATGAGTGCATGGGTATCGACCTCGCTACCAAACGAGACATAGGTGAGAACGAGAGACGTCTCTTTCCAAGCGGGCAGGTCTTCAAGCCTCAAGAGAATATGGGCGTCTACGGAGGCGCGGACAGTGGAAGACATTCGGGTGCGAATGCGCACATACTCCTCGCGGAGAGCAGTCTTGCCAGCGTCTGAACCTTGGGAACTTGCCACCTTATCCTCCTTCTCCTGCTTGCCCATACTTTACCGCATAATCCGCCCAACCATGGCATTATTGCCCGAGTAGCAATGTTGCGATGCGCAACCAAATGTAACCACACTGATGAAACCCTCGACCTATAGATATGCGTTGTTGCCGTAACATAGGAACCTATGAATGCACGCACCGCACCGTGGTACTGACCAGAAAAGAACCAGGAGACATCATGCCCAACGAGGGAAGCTATGAAGCCGCACTCAAGCGCAGCGACCAGATCCAGGCCGACCTGCCCAATCACCCCGAGAACTACACCATGCTCACGGGTGACAGGCCCACGGGTCGCCTGCACCTTGGGCACTACTTTGGCACCATCAAGGAGCGCGTGCGCCTCCAGAACCTTGGCGTTCGCACCAACATCGTGATTGCCGACTACCAGGTAATCACCGACCGCGACACCACCGAGCACGTCCGCGACAACGTGTACAACATGGTTATCGACTACCTTGCCTGCGGCATCGACCCCGGGAAGACCATGATTTTCACGCACTCGGCGGTCCCCGAGGAAAACCAGCTCATACTCCCGTTCCTCTCGCTTGTAACCGAAGCCGAGATGGAGCGTAACCCCACCGTGAAGGCCGAGCAGGCCGCTTCTGGCCACGCCCTCACCGGCCTTCTCCTCACCTATCCCGTACACCAGGCATGTGACATTCTCTTCTGCAAGGGCAACGTGGTACCCGTGGGCCGCGACCAGCTTCCCCACATCGAGATCACCTCAAAGATTGCGCGCCGCTTTAACGAGCGCTACGGCAGAGTGTTTCCCGAGGTGTCGGGCCTTCTCACCTCAACGCCACTCCTTCCCGGCCTCGACGGACGCAAGATGGGCAAGTCCTACGGCAACGCCATCTCGCTCTCGATGACGGCAGAGGAGACGGCCAAGCTCATCAAGAAGTCCCAGACCGATTCCGAGCGTAACATCACCTTTGATCCCGAGAACCGCCCGGGCGTATCGGCGCTGCTCACCACGGCCGGGATCTGCAGCGGGCGTGACCCTCAGGAGATTGCCGAGGAGATTGGTATGGGTGGTGCGGGCCAGCTCAAGCGTTATACCACGGAGGTTGTAAACGGGTATCTCGCCCCCATCCGCGAGAGCCGCGAGAAACTAGCGGGCGACCTCGACTACGTGAAGGATGTCTTGCATGATGGCAACCGCTGCGCAAACGTGGTTGCCCATGAGACGCTGAACCAGGTCCGCGAGGCCATGGGAATGGTGTACTAGTAGCGAGAATCGCGCACGGCCGGACGAGCATGGCCTTCTGTTCACGAGCATGCCTGCTGCGTAGCCAACCCACGAATGTGTTGCGGACCACAACACATTCGTCGACGTTTCTGTGACATCCTGCGCGCGTCACACATTCGTGCACGATTGTGTGACGCGCCGCAACACATCCATAGGGGAATGCCCCGTCTGAGGCTCCCTTCGGGGATACCCCATTTCACGAATTGACGGTTGGTGGCAGTTTTATCGGGACGGACCGAGTATCAAGAAGTTCAACTGTTGATGATTTGCAGGTCAGAGATTTGCGACCTCGACAGACTCATATCAAGGATTTGCCAAAAACTGCCACCAACCGTCAATTCGTGAAAGTCGAGGTCTTGCCATCTGACATTCGGCCCTAAATATAGCCCTCAGCAAAGGGCCCTACCGTGGCTTCCCTCCGCTGCAACATGCGCCAACACATAGGCCGGAGCGCAAACGTAGACACGACCTCGCGCATCACGCAGATTGCAGTAGCGCTTGGGACGATTGTTCAGGCCAACGAATTGATAGCGCTTCCCGCGTACATCGAGAAATGCGCCAACAAGAGGTTCTACCTGGGCTCGCGCAGCCTCGGGCACCCGCCGCGCGGGCTCACGACGCGTCGCACGCACGTCAGACCCATAGGCAGCATTAACCCTCGCCGCCGCATCTTTGAAGTGCTGCCCATGGTCAAAGCACCCTGGGAGTGTGTGGATGAGCTCGTGGAAGAGAATATCGCGCATCTGAGCATCGGTCTCGCACGCATCGACGGAGCAAGAAATCTGAAAGAGTGGCCGACGCCCACCACGCAGCTTCTTGCAGCTCCCAATCCGAGTGCGGTTGTGCGTAAGCCTCACGGCCGGCAGGTACTCCCGCGGAGAAAGGCCGATACGCCGCAGGCAGGACGCGCATTCCGCAAGCATCCCATCGAACCTCTCCTGAGTCTCCTTCTCCAACTGCGTACGGCCTACTTGAGCGTCGCGTACATCACGGCCTTAATCGTGTGCATGCGGTTCTCGGCCTCATCGAAGACTCGCGAGCGTGGTCCCTCGAAGACTTCGTTGGTGACCTCCATCTCGGGGAGGCCGAACTTCTCGTAGATGCCCTCGCCAATGGCGGTGTGACGGTCGTGGAAGCTGGGCAGGCAATGCATGAAAATGGCACCGGGCGCTGCCTTGGCCATAACGTCAGCCGTAACCTGGTAAGGCCTGAGGAGCTCAATGCGCTCGGCCCAGAGACTATCGGGCTCGCCCATGGAGACCCAGATGTCCGTGTAGATGACGGAGGCGTTGCGCGCCCCCTCGTCCACGTCCTCGGTGAGGGTGATGGTGGAGCCAGCCTCGGCGGCAATGGCGCGGCACTGCTCGACGAGCTCGGACGCGGGCATCTGCTTGGCGGGGCCACAGGCACAGAAGTCGATGCCGAGCTTGGCACATACAACCATGAGGGAGTTGCCCACGTTGTTGCCTGCGTCACCCATAAAGGTGAGCTTGCGGCCAGCAAGGTCTGCGCCAAACTCCTCGCGCATGGTAAGGACATCAGCAAGCATCTGCGTGGGGTGGAACTCGGTGGTCAGGCCGTTCCACACGGGAACGCCAGCATAATCGGCAAGCGTCTGCACGATGGACTGCGCGTAGCCGCGGTACTCAATGCCGTCAAACATGCGGCCAAGCACCCTGGCGGTGTCTTCGATGGACTCCTTCTTGCCCATCTGGCTCGAGCCGGGGTCGAGGTAGGTCACGTCCATGCCCAAGTCATGCCCGGCAACCTCAAAGCTGCAGCGAGTGCGCGTGGAGGTCTTTTCGAAGAGCAGGACGATGTTCTTGCCCTCGAGATAGCGGTGCGGCTCGTGCGCATGCTTCTTTGCCTTGAGGTCGGCAGAGAGGTCGAGAAGGTAGCAAATCTCCTTGGGCGTGAAGTCGAGCAGCTTGAGAAAGTTGCGTCCAGAGAGGTTGACGGCCATTGGCGGTCCTTTCTTCCCTTAGCGGGACAAGGGGTGCGGTGTCCACAGAACGGACAACATGGACCAGTCTAACCCCTCGCCGGCAAGAAGAAGCAACCGCACGCCTACTTCACGGCATCCCTCCAGAACGCCATGCTCATGCAGTGCGGACCTCCCCGCCCACGAGAGAGCTCGGCGGACGGAATCTCGAGGAGGTTCACGCCTTCGTGATAGAGGATGTCGTTGGTGACGGCATTTCGCTGGTAGACCATCACGGTCCCGGGACGCACCGCAAGCGTGTTGGAGCCATCGTTCCACTGCTCGCGGGCAGCGGCGATGGGGTCGTCCCCCCCGCACTTGATGAGCCGCACGGCAGGAAGCCCCAAGGCTCCGGCTAGCACCTGATCGAGCGTCCCCTCCATCTGCGAGATGCGCGTCTCGCCCTCATGTGGCCCCCGCGTAATCGAGAAGACCTTGAGCGTGCCCAAGATTCCGGGGTGCACCGTGAAGGTGTCAACGTCTACCTGCGTAAATACGGTGTCTAAGTGCATGAACGAGCGCTTGTGGGGAATCGAGAAGGCATAGACGGCCTTCACCGGAGAGTCCTCACTCCAGAGGAGGTGCCTCGCCAGCCGGTCGATGGCGGCAGGCTGCGTGCGTTCGGAGATGCCCACGCCAACCACGGAGGGACTCAGCACCAGGATGTCGCCGCCCTCAATATGATAGGGGCTTGCGGGGTCGTACCAGATGGGCACGTTCTTGTACTCGGGATGGCATGTGAAGAGGTAGCGCCCGAAGAGGGACTCGCGGCGCCTCGTGGCCGAGCGCATGCGGTTGAGGCTCACTCCACCACCAATGACCGAAAAGGCATCTCGAGTAAAGTAAACGTTGGGAATGGGGTCCACAAGGATGGGGCTGTCTTCTCCGCCACCCGCCTCCATCACGTCTGCAAGCGATGCGTCCTTCACGGAGGAAAGGTCAACTTCGTCGGAACGCACGCCAGTGATTGCCTTTTTGACCAGTTCAAGCGGATTGCCAATGCCTTCCAGGCGCTGACGCACGGCCTCTCGCACTCCGGGGCCGTCAATGCCGCACTCGGCAACGTAGTCGCGGATGAACTCCCCGCGGATAGAGGGGTCCGCCGTAAGGGCCTCTGCCACCAGCTGGTCCAGATAAAGCACTTCAACGCCCTCGTCGCGAAGCATCTGAGCAAAGCGGTCGTGCTCGGCCTGGGCTGTCTCAAGGAACGGGATGTCGTCAAAAAGAAGCCGGCCGATGTTATCCGGCGAGAGGTTGAGAAGCTCGTCACCGGGCCTATGAAGCATGACCTTGCGCAGCTCGCCTATCTCCGAGCCAATGTTGAGGCCCCTCGTCATCGCGCCCTCCGTAATGCTCCCGTAAGCTTGACCCTGCCATACAAACGATACCCCATGAAAGCGGTAACGTCCTTTTCCGCCCTGCTAGAATCATGACGAGAACAATCAACCTATTCGCGCGCCACCGCGCACGGGAGGGATGGAAATGTCCAGTACGCAGAGTTCCGCACCCCAGCCATCGACCAAGAAGGCTGACGCTCGAGACACGGCCCTCAAAAGGGCCGCGGCCGAGTTCGCAGACGACGCCACCGAGAAAGACGGGACGGGGGCCCGCCGTAAGCGTGACTTCTCCTACACACAGAACCGTGAGCTGAGCTGGCTACGCTTTGACTGCCGCGTGCTTGACGAGGCCTTCGACGAGTCCGTCCCTCTCTTCGAGAGACTCAAGTTCTGCGCCATCTTTGGGTCGAACCTCGATGAGTGGTTCATGATCCGCATCGGTGGCCTCTCCGACCTTGCCTCCCTCAAGAACCAACCACGCGACAACAAATCGAACAAGACGCCCGCCGAGCAGCTCGACGACGTCTTTGCCGTGCTCCCTGCAGACGTAAGCCGCCAGCAGGAAGCGCTTGCGCTCGTCGAGGGCAAGCTTGCCGAGCACGGCCTCCAGCGCGTCTCGCCCGACGCCTACACGCCAGAGGACCGCAGCTCCCTCTCGAAGTACTTTGATGCGCATCTGGCACCCATCATCTCCCCCATGATCGTTGACCCTCGCCATCCCTTCCCCAACCTGAGGAACGGCCGCCTCTTCGTGGCATGCACGCTCAACGGCCCCGACGAGGCCGGTGTCCTGGGCATCATTGAGGTCCCCGCATCCGAGCAGCGCGTAGTTGCGCTCCCGTCCAGCGCCCGCACCTTCCGATACACCCTCATCGAGGACGTCATGCGCACGTTTCTCGACCGCAGCTTTGGCGACTACGCACCCAAGAAGTCTGCCGTGCTGCGCGTCACGCGCAATGCCGACATCGACCCCGACGGCGAGGGCGTCGAGGAGGAGGAGGACTACCGTCAACACATGAAGAAGATCCTCAAGCTGCGCCAACGCCTGCAGCCGGTGCGGCTTGAGGTCTCGGGAGAGCTTAGTCGCAAGTGGGAGACGCTCATCACAGAGGAGCTTAGCCTGGAGGAGCGCCGCGTCTTTCGTGTGTCCATGCCGCTTGGACTGGGCTACGTCTACGGCCTCGAGGACAAGATTCCCGATTGGGCTCACGCTGCCGTGGTCTTCCCGCCCTTCGAGCCCCAGCCCTCCCCCATGGTCGACCCCAGGCTTCCCATGCGTGGGCAGGTCGAAGACCACGACGTCCTTCTCACCTACCCGTACGAGGGCATGTCTCCGCTCCTTCGTCTGGTGCGCGAGGCGTCTGCAGACGACCGATGCATCTCCATCAAGATCACGCTGTATCGTGTGGCCAAGAGCAGTCACCTCTGCGAGAGCCTCATTGCCGCAGCCGAGGCCGGCAAGGACGTGACCGTCCTCATGGAGCTGCGCGCCCGCTTTGACGAGGAGAACAACATCGCCTGGGCAGAGCGCCTCGAGGACGCGGGCTGTACCGTCATCTACGGCTCCGAGGGCTTCAAGTGCCACTCGAAGATCTGCCAGATCACCTACCATGATACCGCAGGCATCAGCCGCATCACCTGCCTGGGCACGGGCAACTTCAACGAGAAGACCGCCAGGCTCTACTCGGACTTCATGCTCATGACCGCCAACGCCACTATCGGCACCGACGGAAACACCTTCTTCCGCAATCTCTCCCTGGGCAATCTCCGCGGCTCCTACCAGCTCCTGGGCGTTGCACCGGTGAGCCTCAAGCCGCTTGTCATGCGCGGCCTCGACCGAGAGATCAAGCGCGCCCGCGCCAGTCAGCCCGCCCAGGTCTTCCTCAAGATGAACTCCCTCACCGACCGCGACGTCATCGACAAGATTGCCGAGGCATGCGAGGCGGGCGTGCACGTCCTCATGATCGTGCGCGGCATCTGCTGCATCCGTGCCAACGTCCCCGGCAAGACCGACGGCCTCGTCGTACGCCAGATCGTGGGCCGTTTCCTGGAGCACGCCCGCGTCTACGCATTTGGTGCCGAGTCCGATACGATCTATCTCTCCAGCGCTGACATGATGACGAGAAACACCGAGCGCCGCGTCGAGATTGCCTATCCCGTGCTTGACCCCACGTGCCGCGCCCTGGTCACGACTTTCGTGAACCTCCAGCTTGCTGATAGCGTGAAGGCCCGTCAGCTTACCTCCGAGGGCACCTGGGAGAAGGTGCCCCGCGATAAGGACGAGCCGGCCATCAACAGTCAGGAGGTCCTGCTCGCCCTTGCCCGCGTGCGTGCGCGCGCCAAACACGAGGCAGACAAGCTCACGCCCTTCTCGCGCATCGAGAAGATCCCGCACGGCCTTGCCCAGGCACTCTCTTCACTGCCCGCTACGGGTGGCTACGACTACCCCCGCGTCATCGAGAGGCTGGCTGCGTCTACCGACCCCACGCCTGAGGCCTCGATGCGCATCGCCGAGCGCGAGGAGATGCGTGAGGAGGCCGAGCAGCTTGAGGAAGAGCGTGCAGCCCGGATTGCCGAGCGCGTGCTCACCGCCGCGGAGAGCGCCGAGGTAGCCGAGGTGACAGAGGAGGCAGGCGACAAGGACGCCCATGCCGGCATCGCAACACCCGTTGAGGGGTCCGGCGCTTCGGGACCCACAGCGGGGGCATCCGAGGCCGAGGCTGCACCAAAAGTCCGGAAGCAGCCCGAACCCAAGCCCGCACCGCAACGCGTGCACGAGCCTGCGCCCGTCCCACAGAAAAAGCGCGGCCGCGTGTCCACGGCATTCTCGCTTATTGGCAAGGGCTTTGGCATACTCTTTGGTGGACCCATGGATGAGGGCTAGGGAATGACGACTAGAACACTAGAGATAGAGCGAATGGGCTATGGCCCTGAGGCCATAGCCCACGACGCTGACGGCAAGACCGTCTTTGTGACGGGGGGAGTTCCCGGAGACACCGTTGAGGCCGAGACGGACGCCGAGGAGGCCCGCTTCTCGCGCGCTCACGTGACCAAGGTGCTTGAGGCCTCGCCCGACCGCGTGACGCCCCTCTGCCCGTTTGCAGGCGTGTGCGGGGGGTGTCCCTGGGCTCACCTCTCCTACGAGGCACAGCTTACGGCCAAGCGGGCAGGCGTCGTGGATTCCCTCGTGCGCCTCGGGCACTTCTCTCCTGACGAAGCCGACGCCCTGGTGGCACCCATCGTTGCCCCGGGTGACCCTTGGGGCTATCGCAACAAGGTCGAGCTTGCCGTCGAGACCCAGCGTGGGCGCACCGTTGTGGGCATGCACGCCGCGGGTTCTGCTGGCGTGGTGAAGGTCCCTTCCTGCCCGCTTCTCGACTCGAAGTTCAAGAGCGTCGTCAAGGCCGTTCAGGGTTCCATGAACTTCCTTGCGGGCTCGCGTGACCTTGGGCTCGAGCGCGTGGGCGTGCGCGCCTCTCGCCGCACCAAGGAGCTCGAGGTGGCCCTATGGGGCTCACCTGGCCCCTTCCCACGCCCGCAGGTAGCGAAGGTGCTGGGGGACGCCGCCAAGGTGACCTCTGTCGTGCGCGTCATGCAGAAGGGACCTGCCAAGGCTCGTCGCATTGCGGGCATCGAGCGGCTCTCGGGCAAGGGCTCGTGGGGCGAGCTTGTTGGCAACGAGTCCATGCGTGTCTCGGCACCGTCCTTCTTCCAGGTGAACACGAGGGGTGCTGACAAGCTCGTCTCGCTGGTTATGGAGGGTCTCTCCCCCACCGAGGACGACGAGGCCATGGACCTCTACTGCGGCGCCGGCACGTTCACGTTGCCCTTGGCCAGAAAGGCAGGTTTTGTCTCGGCCGTCGAGTCGTACGGCCCAGCCGTACGCGACCTGCGAAGCAACCTCAGCGCTGCAAACCTCACGAACGTCGACCCCATCGGCGGCGACGCGGGCATTGAGTTTCCCGATGCCGACGCGGACATCATCATCGTCGACCCGCCGCGGGCGGGACTTGCCGCAGACGTGGTCCCCATGCTCTCAGACCAGCCGGCACGCGCCATTGCCTACGTCTCATGCGACCCGGCAACACTCGCCCGTGACCTCGCGCGCTTCCGTGATGAGGGGGTCTTTGAACCTGTGAGAGTGACGCCCGTCGACCTCTTCCCGCAGACCTTCCACGTTGAGAACGTGACGATTCTCAAGCGGATGCGGCGGTAGGCGCTCGGCGAGCCTCTTCTGGCAAGCGATACGGCCTACGCCAGGATCCCGTCGAGCTGCGCGGCAGCATCGGCAATGGCCCCGGGCATGTCCCCTATGGCTGAGGCGAACTGGGCATCGTGCTCGGAGGCTCTCTGGAACGCCTGCCAGATGCCGCACTTGAGGGCGTCGTTCTCGTAGAGCTGCCTCCTCAGGCAGGAGTGGATCTCGTCCTGCCAACCCGAGGCATCGGCACCGAGAAGCCCCTCCACACGTCCGAGCGAATCCCACTGGGTGATGTCGCACTGCAGGTCCCAGTCGGCCTCGTCAGCTATGGCCATGAGTTCACGCAGGCGCCCCTCCGACCAGTCGCGCAGCTCCTCCCGCCTTACGGCGACGGTGGATGCGCCCGCAGCCCCGCGCTCGACGTCGGACTGGGTGGACCTCGCCGCCGCCTCGAACCTGGCAAGCCATACGGTGTCGACCTCTATCCCCAGGAACGAGAGCAGCCACTGGATGGCCAGCGCACGCGTGCGGTCATCCTTGAGCGCCCAGACGAGGGTGTCGAGGGACACGTCGGCTGCGATGGGCACGCTGAGGCCCCCAACGACGAGAAGGTCCGCGAGCCCGTCGAGGTCGGGGTCGGTGCCGAGGAGTTGCTGTAGGAGGAGCGCCGAGCCGGGATAGCCGCCCAGGCAGGCCACAAGCGTCCCCACGGCCTCCGGGTCCTCCCCGATGATGCGGGCAACGTCTCCCGGATTGTCCGCGCACCCTCCAAGGAACTCGGCGACCGCCTCCTGCCGGTGCGCGGGCAGGTTGTGGACCACCCAGGAGGTGAAGCCGTTGATGGTGCGCCAGTAGTCGCTGGGCGTGCCGGACACGTCCAGCGAGAAATCCCTGGTGTCTGCGAAGAGCGATATCGGTGCGTGGTTCTCCGGGAGGAAGGCGGCATCGCCGCGAAAAATCGAGAGCAGGACGGGCACCACGCCCTCCTCGTGCCGCTCGGTGAAGTGGGTCTCCCCGGCAACGGGCTCGAGAAGGGCACTCACGAAGTCGCCCTCGTAGTTGTACGCGTGTATGATGCCGCGGCGCTCCGCCACCTCGCGCGCGTACTTCCCGAGGAACTGCGGCCCGAATCCCTGACCGTCGAACGAGTAGCATCCGTCGACGGCGGGGTTGGTGATGGCCGAGTACATCGCCTTGTTCCCGCCCTTGGAGTGGCCGCTCACGACGACGATGCGCCCGCCGCCATAGCGGGAGTCCATCGCGGTCACGTACTCGCTCGCCGCGACCTGGGCTTGGGTGTCCGACTGGTAGAGTCCCCGCATGTTGTCGGCCCACTCGCCGCTGAACGTGCCCCTGAACACCACGTACATCTTCTCGTCGCCCACGAGCGTCATGTTGTAGCTGGTCTGCGGGAGGTCGGTGCCGGGAGCGGTCGTGCCCGGGGCGGTGAGGTCGACCACCGTGAGGCTACTGATGGAGTCCGTGCTGGCCGCGTGCTCGACGAGACTCCAGTACTGCTCATCGGTGATGAACTCGTCATGGGCGCCATAGGCCATCGGATCAGAGAGTATCTTGTTTAGCACGTCTTCTAGCGTTACGGATGGGTGAGCCTCGGTGCCCTTCTGCCCAGACAAATCGTTATAGGCCTTTATGAAACCCTTTTCGTAGATGAGCGTGTTGAGCACCGCAAGGTCCTCCGCCTCAGACATCCCCGCTCGCCCCCTCGTAGCCGAGGGTGGAGTCGAGCCTGAACTCCCATGTCACTAGCCCCTCGTCATCCTCGTGATCTCTGATGAAATCGAAGGTGAAGGCTGCCCCTTCGGTGGGCACTCCAATTCTCGCAACGTAGACGTGGACGTCCAGCCCCTTGGCGGCGAGGCTCGAGCAGAGGAGCTCGACGCGGTCCCTGAGCTCCGCCTCGGTGATGCCCGACTCCGCCGACACGTATGCCCCGATTGCGCCGCCGACCTCCGACCTGACCACATCGAAGCTGGCCCCGGGGTGATCCCCATAGTAATAGGAGTCGGTTATCGTCTCCCTCAGAACCCTCTCCCCCTCCGGCAGGTCGCCGAAGGCCTCGTCAAATGATGCGGTAACCTCAGCGTCCCACTCGTCGCGCACGAGGACTATCTGGTAGTCGTCCTCCCACTGAAGCGGGGCCCTTCCCTCGCCGTAGAAGCTGGCCCTGACCTCCGAGCCGGCCTCGGGGCCGGTCGTGACGGTGAGGGTGGCGACGGTCTCCCCCTTGAGGACGCCGCTCGGCACCGCCGCGTAGGTGCAGGCGAAGGACTCCCCGTAGCGGGCGGCGAGGTAGTCCTCCGCGAACTCGGCGTGGCGGATGGTGCGGTAGGCGGAGTCGAAGTCGTAGCCGAGCCCTATCCAGTCCGTGCCGTCCGCGAGAGCCCGCTCGAGGCCCTCCACGACCCAGTCGGGCGCCGATAGGTGCCTCGCCGCCTCAAGGTCCCTCTCGGTGACCTCGTCGCTCTCCACGTCCGGCCTCCACTCGCCCACGCCCTCTCCCCCCTGGGCCCCGCACCCACGCAGCGCCGCGCACCCGGCGCTGCCCGGCAGCGCAAGCGCCGCCGCCAGCGCGGCGGCGACCGCCAGCCCCCGGCGCGCCACCCTACTCGCCCCCCAGGCGCCCGACGAGCCCCGCGGCGGCCCCGTCGGCCGTCCGGAACTCGTCGCGGGCGTTGGCCACGAAATCGGCCGTACGTCCGATCATCGACGACAGGGCCTCGGCATAGGCGCCCACAGCGCCACCAACCGAAGCGACGGCGTCCACCCCGGCACCCGTGGACGAGTCGAACCCGCAGGCGTCGCACGCCACCTCCGATGCCCTCGCCTCCAGCCGACGGAGGCCAGCAATCGCGGCGTCAATGCTTGCCGACGTTATTGATATCTGCCCGGAGCCAGTCATCATATCCCCCTAGTCCAAGAGTGCGTCATCCTCGTCAAGGTTGGCTATGAGGTCATTGGCCCTCGGCGCCAGCTGCGACACGGACTCCCCAAGGGCCGCACCAGCTCCGGAGACGATTGGAATCACCGACTCTACCGCGGAAGCGAATCGCTCTGAGGCAATGCCCTCGACGGCGAGGGCGCGCAGGATGGCGTTGTACTGCTCGCCAATCTCCACGAGGGCCGCCGCGCTCTGCATGACCCTCTTCACGTTGTCTGAGACCTCGCTGTCGAGAATCCTGAGATCCATGCTCACCAACCCCCTCTGCGACACCGTCAGAGCATCGCCCTGCGTCTGGCCTGCTCCTCTGCCTCGAGCCTTGCCTGCTCCGCACGCTCCCGCACCCTCTCTGCGCGAATCTCGTCTCGGAGCCACGACGCCCGAAGGCGCTCCTGCTCGAGTTCGTCCTCCAGGCGATATTGCATGGACCGCACCCTGCACTCGATGTCATCGAAGACCATCGAGACCCTCCGGCCCATTTCACACCTCAGGTGATTCCCCATGCGCTCGGCATACTTCTGGCCAATGCGCACTCCGGGAACCTCCGCCGCCCGCTGGACAACGCAGATCCTATCAAAGAGCTGATCCTGGAAGTACCCCGAGGACATCGACACCTCGTGCCGGAACTCCGACAGGTCCTCGATGTTCCGTTCGAGCTCCGCCATGTGGCCCGTGCAGGCATCCAGCTGTCCGTTCAGCATGGCAAGGCTGGGCATAGGAACCTCCTTTGTCGCGAAGGCGGGGCAAGGTCATGGCCGGCAATACCCTCTGACTCGCATGGGACGCCCCCTCATTCAGAACGGATCCAATAAGCTGACGTCTTGAGGTTATTGTACATAAGAAACTGTTCACCCATATGAGGGAAGTGCCGGTCTCAACAGCCTTAAGGGAAGGCTCACCGAGTTGCCTATCCAGAAGCACCACTCGAGCGACTCGTAAATCCCCCTGCTCAGCTAGGAATAAACCGCAGTTCAAAGGGTCTTTCTTGGCTCACGGGACTTTTATTACCGCAGACGGATTTGCATTGCATACCGCAACGGAAACGTGTAAAAAGATTAGGACCTTGGGTAAGAGGCCCAAGGACAAACAGCCAAGTGAGAGGAACGCAACATGAAGGCTTCTGTCAACGAGGATTGCATCGGCTGCGGTCTTTGCGAGGGTACCTGCCCCGACGTCTTCAGCATTGGCGACGACGGCGTAGCACACGCCATTGAGGGTAACGTACCCGAGGACGCCGAGGACGGCGCCCAGGAGGCGGCAGACAACTGCCCCGTCTCCGCCATCACCATCGAGTAGCCTATACGGCCCATACGGCATCGGCGCAATCGAGGGGGTCGCAGAAGCGGCCCCCTCGATTTGTGTCTCTCGGCCCTTGCCCCATTTATGCTACGGTACGAACAACAGAATCCAGAGATTGGAAACACATGTACCTGGCATCTCAATCGCCCAGGAGGCGTCAGCTCCTTGAGGCGGCGGGTTTCTCGCTCGCCATCATGCCCGCAGACATCGACGAGGCCCGCCGGTGCGCAGAGACGCCAACGCATCTTGTAGAACGTCTGGCCCGCCAGAAGGCCGAGGCCACTCGCGTCTCCCTTGCAGGTACCGCTACCGAAGACGTTCTTCTCGCCGCAGACACCATCGTGTGGACCGAAGACGGAGACGTCCTCGGAAAGCCCAAAGACAAAACGGCCGCACGCACGATGCTTCGTGGGCTCTCGGGGTGCGCGCACCACGTCTCGACGGGCGTCTGCCTCATGCACCTGGACCATGATGCGCAGGTGCTGGCCAACCGCTCCTTTGTCGAGACCACGCGCGTCTCGTTCTTTCCCCTCGCAGACGATGAGATCGATGCCTACATAGCCTCTGGCGAGCCCATGGACAAAGCTGGTGCCTACGGCATTCAGGGACGCGGCAGACTCCTTGTGAGCGACATCAAGGGCGATTGGGCAAACGTCGTGGGGCTGCCGGTGGCTCGCGTCGTGCGGGAACTCGAGTCGCTTCTCGGAAGAAGCGGCCTTGTCGCCAGCTGCCTAGAAGGCAAGACATCGCACATTCGCAATTACCACTGACAGACCCGCATTCCAGGACGAGAGGAACCCCCATGGAGCACATCGAGAGCATCACCCAGATTCCGGGAATCTTCGCTGCGCATGCGACCAATGCCAAGGCTGGAACCGGTTGCACGGTCATCGTATGTCCCAAGGGGGCGACGGGCGCCGTGGACGTGCGTGGAGGAGCGCCCGCGACGCGTGAGACAGACCTTCTCAGGCCAGAGGAGACTGTCCAGACACTGAATGCCATAGTGCTCTCGGGTGGGTCGGCATATGGCCTCGCAGCGTCCTGTGGCGTCGCAGAGGAGCTGGAGCGTCACGGCATTGGCCTCGACGTGGGCGTGGGCGTAGTGCCCATCGTGTCCGGCGCTTGCGTCTTCGACCTGGCTTGCGGAGACCCACACGTACGACCCACGGCAGAAGACGGTGCGAGGGCTGCACGCCTTGCACTCGAGGATGCGGGAGAGCTCCTTGCACGCGGCAACGTGGGTGCCGGCACGGGCTGCACCGTGGGCAAACTCGGCGGGCCAGAGCGTGCCATGAAGGGCGGGCTTGGGGAGGACGTCGAGGTGGCGGGCGCACTTGTCTGTGGCGCGGTAGCCGTTGTGAACGCCTGTGGAGACGTGGTTGACCCCACAACCGGCACCCCAATCGCCGGCATCCGCACGACAGACGGCACCGCCCTTGCGAGCAGCGATGAAGAGCTTCTCTCGCTTACCGCGCAGATGCCCCTCGACCGCAGGGCCAACACGACCATCTCGTGCGTGGTCACCAACGCGCGACTCACCAAGGCCCAAGCCACAAAGGTTGCCCAGATGGCAGCGGACGCCTACGCGCACGCCATCAGGCCAACGCATACCACCAACGATGGGGACACGGTTTTCGTGATGGCCACAGGCGAAATCGGGGCGCAGGTAGATTTAGTCGGAGTTCTCGCCACACGTGCCCTTGAGCGTGCCATCGCAGACGGTGCCAGGAGCGCAACTGGGGCATACGGCCTCCCTGCTGCCCGCGATTTGGCATAACTCCTACGACGCAGCTGCCCCGCTGGCAGCCACGCCACATCGGACCCCATAGAACCCCCTGCGGGCCGCAGGCCCCTAGTTGAACTTCACATGTCTCTGGGCTACGCGATAGCCCCAGAGCGTGATGTCCTTGCCAACCAGGCCCGGCAGGTTCGTGACGATGCCCACCATGCCATGGCGAGCACGGCGATACATCTTGGGGTCGTAGTCCTTGAGGTCTGACCAGAGCCTCTGCAGCCGCTCCTCGGCATCGGGCCTGTCGGACTTCTTCGAGAAGACCGAGCAAATCGCCATGATGATCGTGAAGTAGCCCATCATGTACTCGCGAAGCCTGCGGGGCTGCACGTCATCGTAGAGGTGGTAGGCCTCCCACATCACACGGGCAACGCGCCAGTAGTGATCCACGCGGCTCGTGAGCACCACGTCGTTCACGGACTGGTCCTCTCGCCCAATGAAGTAGCGATAGAGGTCCACGTCGAGGTAATACAAGGTATGGCACTTGGGAAACGGCACGTAGGCGTAGATGTTGTCCACGTAGAAGGTGTGGGCCGGCATCTCGAGGTTGGCCGAGCGCAGGGTCTTGGTGCGATATGTGAGGGCATGCATGAGCAGATATTGCGTCTTCTTGAAGCGGCCAATCTCGCCCCAGGTGAACACACGGTCAGCAGGAAGCACCCGACGGTAGTCGATGACGTTTTGCGCGCCGTCCTCCACGTGCTCGTACACGTAGTTCGTGATCACGAGGTCCACCGGGTCGCCCAACTCGCCAAAGCGGCGCAGCGTGGTGAGCAGGCGCTGCAGGGCCTCGGCGTCAACCCAGTCGTCAGAGTCGATGTTCTTGAAGTAGGCGCCCCGAGCGGCACCCACGGCTGCCATAACAGCCCTTCCGTGGCCACCGTTCTCCTGGTGGACCGCACGGATGATGTCGGGGTAGCACGCGGCCCAGTCGTCGGCCTTCTGGGGCGTGTCATCCTTGGTGGAGCCATCGTCCACAATCACGATTTCCACGTCTTCGGCATAGTTCGACCCCTCGAGGATGGACGTGATGCACTTGTCCATATATGCCGCCGCGTTATAGCACGGGACGCCAAAGGTGATGGTCTTCTCCATGTATGTATTCCGTCCTGACTCGTGTAAGCGTATGTGTAGGCAAGCGCGGCCACGATGCCCAGCCCAAGGCACTCGTGCGGGCACACAATGGGGACGAGGCAATGGCCCCGCCCCATGAAGTTGCGTTAGTTATGTGCCTGAATGAGCTCGTCGGAGAGGCTTAGCGCAGAGGCAACCACGCCATCCATGTCGTAGTAGCGATACTCGGCAAGACGGCCCACGCAGTGGAAGTTGAGAATGCCAGCGACACGCTCGCGGTAGCGGCGATAGAGCTCGAGGTTCTCGTCCTCCAGGATGGCATAGTACGGGGTCTGTCCGCTCTCGGGCATGTAGGCCTTGGAGTACTCGCGCATGATGGTGGTGCGACCGGGAGCCACCTGGCCGGTCATGTTCTTGAACTCGGTGATGCGCGTGAAGTCCTCGGAGATGGTGTAGTTGACGGTGCCCACCGGCTGGAACTGGTCGATAGGCAGGGTCTCGAACTGCATGTCGAGCGTGCGGTACGGCAGCGCGCCGAGGTCAAGCCCAAAGAGTTCATCAAGCGGACCGGAGTAGACGATCTCCCCGCCATAGGGGTGCCCGCAGACGAGGACGTTCGAGGTGCCCACCCTGAGGATGTCGCGCACGTCCACACCGAGGAAGACCGACACCAGGTCATGGTTGAGCATGTTCTCGAAGAGCTTCGTGTAGCCCTCGGCAGGCATGCCCTGATACTTGGCCGTGGGGAAGTAGCGATCGTCATCTCCCACAAACACAGGCACGCGACCGGTGATGGATGGGTCAATCTGGTCGGGTGTCTTGCCCCACTGCTTCATCGTATAGTGGAGAAAGACGTTCTCGTACACGTAATCAGCTACCTCGGAGAGCTCGGGATCGTTCTTCTCGCGCAGCTCCATGATGGGGACCTTCTTGTTCTCGCCGAAGGTTGCCACGAGCTTCTGGTAGAGCGCCTCTCCCCTCTCGTCACCAAAGGCGAGCTTGAGGGAGGCGTGGTTGAAGGGCACGGGCATGAGCGTCCCGTGGATGTTGGCGAGGACCCTGTGCTGGTAGCCCGTCCACTCCGTGAAGCGCGAGAGGTACTGATTCACGCGGTCGTTCAGGGTGTGGTAGATGTGCGGGCCGTACTTGTGCACCAGTATGCCTGCATCGTCCACATAGTCGTAGGCGTTGCCGGCAATGTGGTCACGCCGCTCGATGACGGCCACCTTCATGCCACACGCCTCGGCGAGACGACGGGCGCAGACGGCACCCGCATAGCCCGCGCCCACGATGATGGCGTCATACGCGTCTGGGTTGAAGCCGGCAGGCAGACCATTTGCGATTCCCATGAATGTCCTTCCCAAGCGCCCCGCGGGGCCCCGTTACACCAACCGCGAAAGGCGGCAAACAAGAACTGAGCGCATGTGCGAGGCACAACACAACCCAATCTGGCTGTTGATTCTAACACTCGCTCCTATAATACGTATGGTCCCCCTGCAGGCGGTGGGTATTGGCCGCACAATCTCCAGGTCATAGCCCGCACAAGGCCAGCTTGGGAAGGTATTCGGAATACGCTAGTACAAAGGGAGCACTGATGAGCGAGTTTCTTGACCGCATGAAGAAGGCCGCGAGGGCCGACAAGAAGACGATTGTCCTTCCCGAGGGCGAAGACCCGCGTACCATCGCGGCTGCGCGCCAAATCGTAGATGAGGGCATCGCCGACCTCGTCATCCTTGGTGACCCCGAGAAGATCGACGTCCCCGGCGTCACCGTGATCGACCCCCGCAAGGCCGAGAGGCACGACGAGTACGCCGCCGCCTTTGCCGAGCTGCGCAAGAAGAAGGGCATCACGCTGCCCGAGGCGATGGCGCAGATGAACGATGCCACCTACTTCGGCACCATGGTGGTCAAGATGGGCGACGCCGACGGCCTGGTCTCTGGCGCATGCCACTCCACCGCCAACACGCTGCGCCCCGCACTCCAAATCCTCAAGACCGCCCCTGGCACCAAGCTCGTCTCGGCGTTCTTCATCATGTGCACGGACAAGGCAGAGTACGGTGAGGACGGCACCCTGCTCTTCGCCGACTGCGGCCTCAACATTGATCCCACGGCAGACGAGCTCGCCGAGATTGCCATCGCCTCCGCGGACTCCTGGAGGAAGTACATGAGCTCCGAGCCCAAGGTTGCCATACTCTCCTTCTCCACCATGGGTTCCGCCAAGGGCGACGTTCCCGCCAAGGTCCAGGAGGCCACCGCGCTTGCGCACGAGAAGGCACCCGAGCTTGCCGTCGACGGCGACCTGCAGCTTGACGCCGCGCTGGTGCCGGCCGTCGCCGAGCTCAAGGCCCCTGGCTCCAAGGTCGCCGGCCACGCCAACGTGCTTGTCTTCCCCGACCTCGAGGCCGGAAACATCGGCTACAAGCTCGTCCAGCGCTTCGCTGGCGCCGAGGCATACGGCCCCATCCTCCAGGGCATCGCCAGGCCCGTCAACGACCTCTCGCGCGGCTGCTCTGCCGAAGACATCGTGGGCGTCGTTGCCATCACCGCCGTCCAGGCGCAGATGGCCGGGTAGGGCATCCCCCTCCCGACATTGCTGCTTGAAAGTTGCCGCCCCGGCACGGTGCCGGGGCGGCAGGCTATAGCGCGCACGAGACAGGCCAGGCTAACCGTATTACCCCAGCGGATGCGGGCCGGCAGCGCGAACCTCAGGCGTCATCGACTGCAGGCGCTTCTCGGCATTGTCGACGAACATCTGCGCAAGCCTCTCGGCCGTGGCGTCGTAGGCGTCCTTGTCAGCCCAGGTGCTACGCGGGCTGAGCAGCTCGTCGGGCACACCCGGACAGCTCGCAGGCACGTCGAGGTTGAAGCGCTCGTCGTGGACAAACTCGGAGTCGTCGATGATTCCGGACTGCGCGGCCTCGACCATCTTGCGCGTGTACTTGAGCTTGATGCGGCTGCCGGTACCGTAGGAGCCGCCAGACCAACCGGTGTTGATGAGGTAGACGCGCGTGCCGCTGTGCTTGATCTTCTCGCCGAGCATCTTGGCGTAGACCATGGGGTCAAGCGGCATGAACGGCTCGCCAAAGAGCGAGGAGAACGTGGGCGTGGGCTCCTTGATGCCACGCTCGGTGCCGGCGACCTTGGAGGTGAAGCCGGTCATGAAGTGGTACATGGCGGAGTTCTCGTCCAGCTTTGAGATGGGCGGAAGCACGCCAAAGGCGTCGGCGGTGAGAAAGATCACGACATCGGGCGTACGCTTGGCACGGCCCTTGACCACGGCGTTGTCGATGAACTCGACCGGGTAGGCAACGCGGCCGTTCTCGGTCAAGGAGTCGTCGTCGTAGTCGGCAACACGGCTGTTGGGATCAAGCACGACGTTCTCGCACAGGGCGCCAAAGCGGATGGCATGCCAGATCTGCGGCTCGGTCTCCTCGGAGATGCGGATGGTCTTGGCGTAGCAACCACCCTCGATGTTGAAGACGGAATCCTTAGCCCAGCCGTGCTCGTCGTCACCGATGAGCAGACGGCCCTCAGCCGCGGAGAGCGTGGTCTTGCCGGTGCCAGAAAGGCCAAAGAAGACCGTGGTGCCGTGAGACCGGGGGTTCATGTTGCAGGAGCAGTGCATGGTAAGCACGTTATCCTCAACGGGGAGCAGGTAGTTCATGACCGAGAAGATGGACTTCTTGATCTCGCCGGAGTACTGCGTGCCGGCAATAAGAACCACACGCTCCTTGAAGTTGATAATGACGGCGGCCTCGGAGTGGGTGTGGTGCACTGCCGGGTCGAGCTTGAGGCCGGGGCACGCCATGACAACGAAGTCCGCGCGGCCATAGTTGGCAAGCTCCTCTTCGGTGGGGCGCACGAGCATCTGGTGCGCAAAGAGCGCCTGGCTGGCAAGCTCGGTCAGGACCAAGATCTTGCGAGAGTAGCGCCTGTCCGCGCCGGCGATGCCGCGGACCATGAAGATGCGGCGCTCGGACAGGTACGAGATGACCTCGTCGTGAACGCGCTGGTAGTCCTCCTCGGAGAAGGGCACGTTCACGTTGCCCCAGGCAATCCTGTCGTGTACGTCTGGGGTGTCCACGACGAAGCGGTCCTTAGGCGAGCGGCCCGTGTACTTGCCGGTGGTGACCGCAAGCGCGCCCGTGCTGGTGAGAATGCCCTCTCCACGCGAGACGGCCTTCTCAATCAGACAAGCCGGTGACGGGTCTATTGCCGTCCTGTCATCCGTGTGGTGAATCCCATACTGCTCAAGCTCCTCAACGACCATGCGGACCTCCTAGGTGCAGCTAACGTGCGCCGAACAAAGACAAGCATGCAAGCGGCTGCGCAGCGAGGGCGCATACACCGCAGGATTGGCTGCCACACGGGACTAGACCCCTGGGGCGCCACACCCGACATTTGATTCTACCCGCAGCCCCGCCCGAGTGACCATTTGTTAACAATCGCGGCATTTTGACGAACCTTTGGTGAACTTCCGTCCCATCGGGATGGAAGTGACGAAATGATTGCGACGCGGCACGTGCGCAACGCCGGATTTTGGGAATAGACAAAGGGGATATCGGTTGGCTTTGGCCAGGTATCCATTGGGTTTGCACACGACGTTTGGGGGAAGCGATGTCGACCATCACCACGATACGCAAAGACGCACTCGAAGCCTCGATAGGTTCCATGGGTGCGCAGCTCATGAGCCTCAAGCTCAACGGGAGCGAGTACCTCTGGCAGGGCGACGAGCGGTTTTGGCCGAGAAGGGCTCCCATCCTCTTCCCCATCGTGGGCTGCCTACGCAACGGCGTTGCAAAAAGCGCGGCCGGCGAGGTTCGCCTTGGTCGCCATGGGCTTGCCAGAAACTGCGAGCACCGCATTGTCGAGCAGACCGAGGACTCCGTGACCTTCGAGCTCGAGAGCACCCCAGAGACCATGCGGGCCTACCCTTATGCCTTCCGCCTCAACATGACCTACGCAGTTGACGGGGGGCGCATGGCGCAGCGATACACCGTCACCAACACCGGCGACGAGATCATGCCCTTCACGCTCGGCGGACACCCAGCGTTCAACGTACCGGCACCCAACACCAACGGCGAGACGTTCGATGACTACGAGCTGCACTTCGCCCGCCCGTGGACTGCCGCCTCACCTGCCATCGACACCGATGGCCTCTGTGACTTCCAACATCCCCTCACGGTCCTGAAGGACACAGACGCCCTGCCCCTCTCGCACGGGCTCTTCGACAAGTACCTCACGCTCACGTTCCAGGACGTGCCCGGTCGTACGGTCACCCTCCTGGGGACAAAGAGCGGGCATGGCGTAGAGCTTGACTTTGACGACTTCCCCTACCTGGGCGTCTGGTCTGCCCCAGGCGCGCCCTTCGTGGCGGTTGAGCCCTGGCGCGGCGTGGCCACCTGCTACGACGAGTCTGACATCTTCGAAGAAAAGCGCAGCATGGAGTCCCTCGACCTGGGCGAGAAGGTCTCCTACGAGTTCTCCGTATCGCCGTTCTAGACTCCGGTCCGGGCGATACGAAATTGCTGCGGCTTTTCGCCGTTTAGGCATGTCTAACCGGCGAAACCCCTCGAGTTATTATCCGTCTCGTAGATTTTGGACGGTTACGGCAGGCCGTTACGGCAGGCCAAGTGTCCGGAATCCACGGTTCAATCCCAGCTCCCCGCACTCTAGCCTTGGGATTCCGCCACACAAACGGGACCCGACAACCGTCGGGCCCCGCCGCTTTCGCCACTATTGGCAACAAGCCTTACTTGGAGAGAAGCTCCTCGACATCGAGGGCGATCATGTACTCCTCGTTGGTGGGAACGACAAGGACCTTCACCTTGGAGTCCAGCGTGGAGATGACGCGCGGGTCATCCGAGCGGACCTCGTTGGCCCTCTCGTCAATCTTGACACCGAGCCACTCGAGCTCCTTGGCCACACCCAGGCGCATCCCAGCCGAGTTCTCGCCGATACCGGCCGAGAAGGCCATGGTGTCAAAGCCGTGCATGGACTGCGCCATCTCGGCGATGAGCTGGGAGGTGCGGTAGTAGAACATCTCGAGTGCCATCTGGCAGTTCTTGTCGCCCCTCTTGGCACCCGCCTCGATGTCACGCGAGTCGGACGAGACCGCAGAGAGCGCGAGCAGGCCGGACTGCTTGTTCATCATGGCATCGACCTCGTCGATGGTGTAGCCGCCCTCGCGCACCAGGTAGCAGACGGTCGCCGGGTCGATGGTGCCGCAGCGGGTACCCATGATGAGGCCGTCGAGCGGCGTGAGCCCCATGGTGGTATCCATGTCATGCCCATCTTGGATGGCCGATAGCGAGGCGCCGGAGCCAAGGTGGCAGGAGACGAGCTTGTGGACGTCACCGTTGAGGAACTCGTTGGTAGCGCGCCAGATGTAGCGGTGGGAGGTGCCGTGGGCACCGTACTTGCGAACATGCAGCCTGTCGACCACGTCCCTTGGGAGGGCGTAGCGCCATGCCTTCTCAGGCATGTTGTGGTGAAATGCGGTATCCGGAACGATCACATTGCCGATGGCGGGGAACATCTCGCGGCAGATCTCGATGACGTCGGCCTCGGCATAGTTGTGAAGCGGTGCGAGAGGCGCAACCTCGCGTACCCAACCAAGTGTCTCGTCGGTTACAGCCTTAGATGACGGAAAGTACCAGCCACCCTGAACCACGCGGTGACCAATGCCCTCTATCTTGTCCGTATCAAAGCCGGCATCACCAAGGATCTGAAAAACATATGTGACAGCAGTCTTGTGGTCGGGCAGGGCCACCTCGAGCCTCTGCTTCTCGCCGCCACGCTCCTCATGTCCAACAAACGAGCCGTCGATGCCTATGCGCTCGCAGTTGCCCTTCGCGTAGACCTCACGGGTTTTGGTGTCGAGCAACTGGTACTTGAGAGACGAGCTGCCGGCGTTGATGACAAGAACGTTCATGAGTCTCCTCTCGGAAGGGGCGCACCCCGATTAGGCACAGAGCAATGGCCATGATAGCGCCGCACGGGCGCAATACCATCCAAATGGTCGCCACACGCGCGGAAGGTGCAGAATCCTCCCGAAACGGCAGCACTTGCGCATTGCCGCCCGCGTGTTGCCGCTAGGTCTTCTCGTCCAAGAAGAGCGTTCTCTCGACAAGCTCGCAGGCAATGTCGATGCAGCGGGGGCACGGGCAGAGAACCACGCCGGTCTCGCGCCCCTTGAGGTCGCGGCAAGCCGTGGCGCCAGCCTCATGCGAGAAGTCCGACACCATCTTGCGCGAGAGCGCATAGGTAGAGCCCTTGCTTGTGGGGTGCGCAAGGTCGGCCGTGCTGTTGACAAGACCCGCCAGCATGCAGGCACCGGAGAGCGCACCGCACGTGCCCTCCATGCCGCCCATGCCAAGCCCCAGCCCCTCGCACGCCTTGAAGAGCGCGGCCTCGTCCATGCCCACAAGGTCGGCATAGGTGCAGGCGACGGCCTGGGCGCAGTTGTAACCCCGTGCGTGACGCTCGGCGGCAAGCCCGCTTCTGGGCCCCACGCTACTTCCCCTCCCCTGCGTTGGGGTCGAGCTTGCGACCGCCAAGCACGTGCACGTGCAGGTGATGCACGGACTGCCCGCCGTCGTCACCGGTGTTCGTGATGCAGCGGAAGCCGGTCTTGTCGATGCCGGTCTGCTCGGTCACGACCTTCACGGCATGCGCGATGGCGGCCAGCGTCTCGGCAGGAACGCTGTCGGTGATGTTCTCGTAGTGCTCCTTGGGCACCACGAGCACGTGCGTGGGGGTAAGCGGGTTGATGTCCGGGAAGGCGACGACGAGGTCGTCCTCGTACAGGAAGTTGGTGGGAATCTCCCCGTTGGCAATCTTGCAGAAGAGGCAGTCTGACATGTCTTCTCCTTCACTCATGGTGTGCGAGAGACCAGCGGTCCTGCATGCGCAGGCCCCCTCGCAGGGGTTTACTCGTTGAGGTAAGCCGTAGACGGGGCTGCGGTGGTATCTGTAACGGGGGCATCCTCGTCGGTTGCGTCGAGAAGCACGCGCACCTTCTGCTCGGCGTTGGCCAAGCGCTCCCTCAGGCTCTTGAGGAGCTCGACGCCCCTGCTGTAGCGCTCGAGCGACTCCTCGAGCTCGAGGTCTCCGGCCTCAAGCGAGCGCACGATCTGCTCAAGCTCGACGGAGGCCTCCTTAAAGCTCAGGTCCTCGACGTTCCTGGTGTCTGTGGCGTTGTCCTCTGCCATGGTGGCCTTCCTTTCTCGCGGCATCACCGCGCGTTCTTGATGTTTCCGACGGCGCCTCTCGCGCCGGCTCTCGTAATCTAAGAGGTGGTGCCCCCAACACTGGTCACCGTTGCCCCCAGCTCCCCTTCCCCGAGAAGAACAGAGATGCTTTCTCCGATCCCTACCTGGGCTGCATTGGAAAGCACGTGCCCCTCGGCATCACGCGCCAAGGCATAGCCGCGACCGAGGACCCTCAGCGGCGAGAGGGCGTCGAGCGTCGCGGCATAGTGCGCGACAGACGTCTGGTGCGGGCGCAGGAGCGCCTTGCCGGCAACGGCAAGGCGACGGGCGTCATCTCTCACGCGCTCCCGCGAGCGTGCAAGTGACTTGGGGATGGCGGCGTGAAGGCGCTCCCCGGTGAGATCGAGCGTGCGACCGCGGTCATCGAGCATTGCCATGGGGTCGGTGAGGCAGCGGCGCGATGCGAGCGAGTCCACACAGGCCGCAAGGCGAGAGACATGCGCCTCTATCGACCGGGCCGCTCGTGCCCCAAGAGCGCCAACCGTGGTGGAATCCGCCTGGAGAATGGCCGCCATGGCGTTGCCCAAGCGAACGCCACGCTGGTTGATGAGGGTCTCTATCTCGTTCATGGCGGGAGCGACAGACTCTGCTGCCGCCGTGGGCGTGGAGCAGCGACGGTCCGAGACCATGTCGCAGATCGAGGTGTCCGGCTCGTGCCCGATGCCCGTGACCACAGGCACGGGGCAGGCCGCGACGGCGCGGGCAAGGGCCTCGTCATTGAAGCACATGAGGTCCTCGAAGGAACCGCCGCCACGCACGAGCAGGATGGCGTCGGGGCGGGAGCCCGCCGCGACAGCCAAGGCGCGGATGATGGTTGCGGGGGCATGCTTCCCCTGCACGGCACACCCCACCGCGTCTATCTGGACCAGCGGATTTCTCCTCCGCAGCGTGCGCCTGACGTCTTCGATGACGCTTCCCGAAAGCGACGTAACCACGCAGACCCTCGTGCAGAAGGCGGGAATGCGGCGCTTTCTCGAAGGGTCCATGAGGCCCTCGCGCTCGAGCTTGCGTGCGAGCTCTGCCACCTGCTGGCGAAGAAGCCCCTCCCCCGCCACCGTGATGCTCTTGGCGACAAACGAGAGCTTGCCCGTGTTCTGGTAGACATCGAAGGCCCCCACCATCTGGATCTGCAGGCCATCGCGCAACTGTGCGCCCGACGTCTCGACAAAGTCCTTATAGACGCCGCGCCAGGCAATGGTCGACATTGATGCCGTGGCATCCTTGACCTCGAAGTAGCAGTGACCGGAGCGTGCGTTGGGGCCGCGAAAGCCGCTCACCTCGCCCATGACAACCATGGTGGGAATCTGCGCCACCTGCCCCTTTGCCACCTGCACCGCCTCGGTCACCGAGAGCGGTTCTTCTTTAGTGCCCGACATGGGCTAGCTCCTCCTATCGTTGCGACCGATGAGATAGAGCAGTTGGACCACCGAGACGAGCGCCGCGGCAACGTAGGTGAGAGCTGCTGCAGTGAGCACCTCTTTGGCTCCCTGGCGATCAATCCCCTGGCCGTGCGTCTCGAGAAACTGGACGGCACGATAGGATGCGTTGATCTCTACAGGGAGGGTAACCAGCTGGAAGATAACGGAGAAGGCAAAGAGGACGATGGCAAACTGCACGAGGCCGGCAATATTCAGGAAGACGCCAGCGAGAAACACCAGCATCCAAGCGTTTTGCGAGAAGTTCACAACCGGCACCAGTGCCGTACGGACACGCATGGGCCCGTAGTTCTTGGCTCGCTGTACCGCATGGCCAGCCTCGTGGCATGCCACGGCGACGGATGCCACAGAACCTCCGCGCATATTCTCGTTCGAGAGGTGCAGGTTGTTGTCGCGTGGGTCGTAGTAGTCTGTGAGATGGCCGGAAACCGAAGCGATGCCCACGTTTGAGGCGCCACCCTCGTCGAGCATCTGACGCGCAACATCCGCCCCGGTACCCTCAAACGAGGCGTCGACCTTAGACCACCGCGTATACTTGCGCTTGATGTAGGACTGGGTGGCAAGACCTAGGACTAGCGACAACAGCACAATCGCGTAGTAAGCGAAGTCAATCCCGTAGTAGTAATAACCCATGTGAAAAGCTCCAATCATTGGGGGCCGTGGGGCATATGTACCCAAGGCCGTCCGGTACCAATGATGATACCGGAGCCGCGCGACACAAATTACGCGATAGGCGGGGCTGGTTGGAGTTGGCTGGCAATTCTTCGTCATCGTGCGTACACACGATTGAGCTGCCCTGCCAGCCAACGCCCATGGGACTCCATGCGGCAGAGATCGTGCACAAAAACGCCTTATCGAACGACTTTTTCTGATCCGCTGCATGAAAACGGTCTATCGCAAGACGACTTTCGCGATACTTTATCAATAATTAAACTACAGTTCCATGAATGTGTATATTTTGGTAATAATATGCACATTCATACAATTATAGTTGCATTATTGATAAATGTACTCGGAAAGGACCTTACGATATCGCCTTTTCATGCAGCGAGAGCCGAAATTCCCTTCGATAGGGCACTTTCATGCAGGCGCACGCGACATCTGCCCTCATTAGCCGCCCTCACTCTTTGGGAAACGCTATCTCGTCCGCGTCGGCAAAGCGGGCAGGGGCGTCGGAGCAGGGCTGATACGAACTCATGCTGTCGACCACGATGTTACATGCCCCAGGAAGAACCTTGGCCCGGTATTCGGTGACACCAGAGCTTGCCACGTCGCCGTCTATCTCGAGCGGCACGTGGCGCTCGGTGCGCACCGTAATCTCACGGCCTCGGAAAAACTCCAGGTGCGGGCGGCCAATGGACTTGCCCGACCTGTCAACAATGCCCGAGAAGAGCGGGCGAAGCATCTGCGCGGCGTCCTGTGTCTCTATCACAATGACGTCGAGAAGCCCATCGTCCATCCTGCAGTCCGGCACAATCTGGATGTCGCCCTGAATCATGGCATTGTCTGCCACCATGCAGGAGATTCCCCTTCGGTGGTACTTCTGACCATCTACAACAATCGTGAATTCCTCAACGGTGGGCCGGGGGTTTGCGAACGCAGCAGCAAAGTAGGCGGCCTGTCCCATAGCGGCCTTCTTGGGCAGGGCGGCCTCCATAAGCCGAGCGTCAAAGCCCGTGCCAGACATGATGCCAGACCCTCTCACATGCTCGTTGCCCCGCTCGTCAACCCAAGAAATCTCGGCAAGGTCAACGCTTGCGGTGTGGCCAACGCGGCATGCTCGGGCCAGTGCCGCCGGCTCCGGCGCGTTGCCAACATTTGCGAAGAGCAGGTTTGCCGTACCCGAGGGAAACACGCAGACGGGCACATTGCGGTTGCGGAGGGCATACAGCAGCCCCGTCACCGAGCCATCACCACCCGAGAGCACGCAGATGTCAAAGTCATCAGCGTCACCCACAACATCCTCCGGGACGAAGTCCGGTGCAAGCACACGGAAGGTGCACTCGTCTCCAGCGTGAACGAGAGCACGCTCGAACTCGAAGATGGCATCGGACCCAAAGCCCGACAACGGGTTGTGGATGATGACACTGCGCATGATAGTCCTCCCCGGTCCCCCAACAAGGGATAGCATGTATCATGTTCCGGGCACCGGCCCCCGCCGGGCCACAGTCACATGGTAGACCATCGCCATTGCCTTTGCCTAACACCTTTGAGCTGGGAGAGTCGAGTGTACATATCCACAAGCGACGAACTGAGGTCCTTCTGCGAGCGAATTGGGAAGGAGCATGTCATAGCCGTGGACACGGAGTTTCTCCGTGAAAGGACCTACTACCCCAAGCTTTGCCTCGTGCAGGTTGGCACCATCTCTGAGATTGGCGCCATCGACCCCATCCTCATCGGGGACCTCTCGCCCTTGGCGCGCATCTTTGCCAACGAGCGTGTCACCAAGGTGTTTCACGCCTGCGGACAGGACCTCGAGGTCATTCTCGATGGCATGGGCGTAACCTGTACCTCGGTCTTTGACACGCAGGTGGCGGCAGCCTTTCTGGGCATGCGCCAGCAGGTGAGCTACGGGTCTCTCGTCGAGGCCTACGCGGGAGCGAGGCTTCCCAAGGCAGAATCGCTTACGGACTGGTCACGCCGCCCTCTCGATCCCGAGCAGCTCACCTATGCCGAAGATGACGTGCGATACCTGCCTGCCATCTACGGCCGCATGATGGAGCAACTGATCGAGAAGGACAGGCTTGCCTGGGTGCAGCCCGAGATGGCCGAGGTAGCCAACCCCTCCCACCTGCGCAGAGACCCGCGCGACGCCTACCTGAGGCTCAAGCGCTCGGGTTCCCTCACGCGCCGGCAGCTCGCCATCGCGCGTGAGGTCTGCGCCTGGCGTGAGCAGACGGCAGCAAGTCATGACATCCCCCGCAAGTGGGTTCTCTCGGACGAGGTCGTCGTCGAGATTTGCAAGCGCGCACCGCATACCCGCGACCGTCTGCGCAAGATCCGTGGGGCAGACCAGCTTAACGAGAAGGACGTGCATAACCTTCTCGGGATGGTGCGCGTCGGCGAGAACGTCCCCACCTCGGACTGCCCGCAGCAGGAGCGCCATACGCACCCGTCATCGGAGCTCGAGAGCGTCGTGGACCTCATGAACGCCCTGGTAAGGATCGTCTCCGAGAGGACCGGCATCGCAACGCAGCTCATCGCCACGAGAGATGACCTCGTGGAGTTCGCCCAGGACAGCTCGAAGTCAAGGCTCGCAACAGGCTGGCGCCACGAGCTTGCCGGCAGGCAACTCGAAAGCCTGCTCAAGGGCTCGGTGGGCCTCACGGTGCGGGACGGTCACCTCGAGGTCATCTAGGCTAGGTCGTGCACCTTAAGGCTACGCCTCGTCATCCGGGGGGAAGCGGATGCCGCACTGTTCGCGAGCCGCATCCATAATGCCAAGAGACACCAGCGTGACGTCGCCCCACATGTCAGCGTGCCCCCGAGCAACGGCGTCACCGGACACGGCACGGCAGAAGTCATCCAGCTCGCAGACCATGTCGTTCTCGGGGTTCTCGACGACGACCGTGCGCTCGCTTCCGCCGACGGTCCCCCACGTAAGCCCTTGGTCCACGTGCTCGATCACCCTCAGGTGGCAAGGCTTTGTGATGTCGTCAAAGACGAGGGAGGCTCTCTCGCCTTCTATCTGGCACGGTGCAAGGTCATCGGATATCTTGCCAAACGAGATTGAGACCACCTTGTCCCCATATCCCAAAAGCATTGCCCCGGCAAGGTCAATTCTCCCATAGGGGGAATCTGCCGGCTCGCCAGGAACTGGTGCCGTAATGAGAGACGCCTGCACCGTTTCCTGATGTCCAAAAAGCGAGACAGCCGGCTCCACGCAGTAGACGCCAATATCCATGAGCGAGCCCTCGGAGAGCCGCGGGTCAAAGACGTTCAGGCGCTCTCCGGCACGAAGCCGCTTGATGCGAGAGGTAACTTTCGAGAAGCCCCAGTGAGCAAGACGGATCTCGCCAAGCTCGGGGAGCGTCTCGGCAACGGCCCTGAAGCCGGGCGTGTGAATGGAGCGCATGGCCTCCATGCAGACAACGCCGTGCTCAGAGGCCGCGTCAAACACCCCTCGCGCCTCGCGGGCATTGGAGGCGAGGGCCTTCTCGACCAGCACGTGCTTTCCGGCCCGCACCAAGGCGAGCGCCTGGGGAGCATGCAGTCCGTTGGGAGAGCTCACATAGACGGCATCGACATCGGGATTGGCACACAGATCGTCGAGGGAATCGAAGGCGAGGCCCCCGCCATGCTCGCGCGAGAACGCCTGTGCCCGAGAGAGGTCCCTCGAGTACGCACCCGCGTACACGGCCCCGTCATAAGACGCAAGCGCATCGAGGAATCGTCGGGCTATCCCGCTCGTTCCAATGGTTGCGATACGCACCTTGCTCTTGCCTGTCATGGGGCGCCCCTTCCCTCAAGCCTTCGACAATTGGATTCTAGAGCAGGAGTGGTGCAGATGCGCCCTCGAAGCCCTACGCGTGAGCGGATTCGCCGACCGGCACATCAGCCACAGGGCCAGCAAACCCAAGGCACGATTGCACCGCCTGGATGACCGTCTGGGAAAGCTCATTCTCGCTCATGCTTCGCTCCCCAAAAAGCCAGCTCGCCAGCAGCGAGACGATTCCGCCGGCGGCAAAGTCGACGGCACATGCGACCCGCGATGATACCGATGCCGTAACCGGGGAGGACGCAGCCGAGGGGCCACTCAGACGAGCAGAGAGCTCGCGCCGGAAGCGCTCGGAGAGTAGCGTGCGCACGGGCGTATGCGCAAGCGAGCCAAACGCTGTGGCGCCGTCTGATGCAAGGGCCTTGAGCTGCGACAGCACCTTCGAGAGCCCTGCCGGCGTGTTCACATCACCGGACGACACGATGCCAGAGACCTCCTCAACGGCGTCGTCCTCGATTTCCTTCAGAACCGCGCGCACGCTTGGGTAATGCGCGTAGAACGTCTTCTTGTTGATGAGAGCCCGGTCGGCGACGTCCTTTGCGGTGATGTCCTGGGTTGGCTTCTCGGTAAGCAGCAGCACAACGGCAGAGCGTATGGCGGCCTGCGAGCGCTTTACGCGAAGATCGATATGCCCCCTGAGCTTTGTGCCCATATTGCTCACCCCTCGAATACGATGCCATATTGAGCGAATGCAACGCTGCTTCCAATAGTATACTTATTTCCAGAATTGGAAATAAGTTAGCCATCCGGATTGAGGGAGCCACGCGTGGATTCTACCCCAGAAGCGATACGCCAACGTTACGAGGAGCTCGCCGCACCAACGCTCGCAGCTCCGCGCGTGGCGCTCATGGCTGACTATGTGCAGCATGGCGAGACCACCACGCTCGAGCATGTAGCCGCCGTCTCCTACCTGAGCCTGGCTCTTGTGCGGACGCTCAACCTTACCTGCAACGAGCGGGCCCTCGTGCGCGGGGCACTTCTCCACGACTACTACCTCTACGACTGGCATGACCACCAAGCGGCCCCCGACGCGTGGCATGGCTTCACACATCCGCACCATGCGCTAAGAAACGCCGAGCAGGACTTCCCCGACCTTACCGACCTCGAGCGAGACATTATTGCCCACCACATGTTCCCCCTCGTGCCGTCACCGCCACGCCACATGGAGGCGTTCGTGGTCTCTCTTGTGGACAAGGCCTGCTCGACCGTCGAGGTCTTCGCCAAGCGGCCATGGTCTAAGAAGTTGCATGGAGGTGTGGCATGCTAGCCCACGCCAGGTCGGCCATCGAGGCCCTTGCCATAATGCCTGCGCTCGATCTTTCAGCCTTCCACCTTGCCATCCTTATACTCTCTATGACCACCATCTCGATTGGCGGCTGGGTCTGGGAGACCATCTACTGCTCCATCGTGGAACGCCGTCCGGTGCGCCGGGGCTTCCTCTTTGGCCCGAGCTGCCCCATATACGGTTCGGGCGCCATCATCGTCTACGCACTTCTCGGCCACATCGAGAGTCCGTTCGTCGTCTTTGCGGCGGGCGCGGTGCTGGCTACCGCTATTGAGTACGCCACAGGACGCGTGCTGGAGAAGCGCTTTGGCAGGCGCTGGTGGGACTACACCGGCTGGCCCCTCAACTATCGCGGGCTTATCTGCCCCATCGCCTCGGCACTTTTCGGCTTCTTCTCAGTGCTCGTGGTCTTTGCCATAGAGCCGCAGCTCATCCTCTTTTTCTCATCCTGGGGAGAGTTCGCATGCGAGGCCGCGGCAACGGCGTGCCTCGTGACATACGGTGCAGACACGGCGCTCTCGTCCTTTGTGCACAGCGCCAGTGGGAATGACGGAAGGATCACACTTAGACGCTAGGTCGAATTGCTGCTAAGGTGGGGTGACCAACTACCATACCGGAGGCAGCATGTACTCATTTGACAGCAGGGTGCGCTACAGCGAGTGTGACGAGAACGGCGTTCTCGCGTTGGTGCCCATGATGAACTACCTGCAAGACTGCTCTACTTTCCAGTGCGAGGCCAAGGGAAGGGGCATTAGGGAGCTTCGCCGCGACCACCTCGGCTGGTTTGTGACGTCTTGGCTCATTGAGATAAGCTCACTCCCCCGCTTCTGCGACACCATCACAACGAGCACCTGGTGCTATGGCATGAAACGGCTCCAGGTGGGACGCTGCTTCGAGGTTCTGGGAGCAGATGGAACGCGTCACGTACGTGCGGACTCCCAATGGTATATGTACGACTTCTCGCGGGAGCATGTCATCACCATCCCGGATAGCGAATCGGTCTATCTGGAGGGTGACGAACGCCCGAAAGACCTCCCGCAGATCTCTCATCACCTCAAGCCCCAGGGCGAAGGCACGCCCACATCCGCAATCGTCATCACCGAGCAGCACCTCGACACCAACCGTCACGTGAACAACGCCGAGTACGTGCGCTTTGCCCTTCTTGCCGCGGGCGAGTTGGGACACGCCATGGACCTTGCGAGCCTCGAGGTGCAGTACCGCGCCATGGCTCTTCTCGGCGACACGCTGCAGCCGGTGGTCTATGGCGGCGGCAGCGAGGTCACCGTGAGCATTGACGGCGTGGACGGCAAGCCCCGCGCCATCGTGAGGATGGAGGGGCGCGCGTAATGGCCGAGCAGGACGAGAACACATCCACGATACACGTGGCGGCAGCCATCATCCAGCGAGACGAGCGCATCCTGGCGGCACGCCGCGCGCATGGCATGGACGGCTGGGAGTTCCCCGGTGGCAAGGTCGAGCAGGGCGAGACGGGCGAGGAGGCCTGCCGCCGCGAGGTCATGGAGGAGCTTGGCTGCAAGCTCCAGGTCATGTGGCCTCTTGACACGCTGACGTATGACTATCCTGAGTTTCGCCTGGTCATGGACTGCTTTGTGTGCACGCTGGCACCAGACGCAGAGCCCAAGGCCAAGCCTGGAGAGCACAAGGAGCTGCGCTGGCTTGGGCACGGGGACCTTCTCGATGTGGCGTGGCTGCCAGCAGACCAGGGCCTCGTCCAGACACTGGGGCTCGCCTGGGACCAGTTCATGGAGTCGGAACACCTGTAAGGGCAAACCTGCCCATACGCCACCACACAGAGGGGGAAACCCATGAGCAAGGCAGACGACATCTTCGTCGACATGTGCACCGATATTCTCGACCACGGCACCACGACCGAGGGGCAAAAGGTTCGCCCGCACTGGGAAGACGGGACGCCGGCCTATACCATCAAGCGCTTTGGCGTATGCAACCGCTACGACCTGCGCGAGGAGTTCCCCGCCATCACACTACGTCGCACGGCACTCAAGAGTGCGATGGACGAGGTTCTCTGGATCTACCAGCGCAAATCGAACAACGTCCACGACCTCCACAGTCACATCTGGGATGAGTGGGCAGACGGGACCGGTTCCATTGGCAAGGCGTACGGCTACCAGGTGGGCAAGATCTCCCACTATGCCGACGGCGACTACGACCAGATGGACCGCGTCTTAAAGGACCTGCGCGAGAACCCCTATTCGCGCCGCATCATGACCAACCTCTACACCTTCTCGGACCTCTCCGAGATGCACCTGTACCCTTGCGCCTATAACGCCATCTACAACGTGACGCAGGAGCCCGGCGAGAGCCGTCCCACGCTCAACATGCTCCTCGTACAGCGGAGCCAGGACGTGCTTGCCGCCAATAACTGGAACGTATGCCAGTACGCCATTCTGCTCATGATGGTGGCACAGGTATCCAACATGAACGCCGGTGAGCTGGTGCACATGATTGCCGACGCCCACATCTACGACCGCCACGCACCCGTCATTCGCGAGCTCATCTCGCGTCCGCGCCTCTCCGCCCCGCAGGTGAGCCTCAATCCCGAGGTCACGAACTTCTACGACTTCACGACCGATGACCTTATCGTCGAGGGCTACCAATGCGGCCCACAGGTAAAGGGCATCCCCATCGCCATCTAGGAGGAACCATGAATGCAATCGTCGCCGCCTGCAGCGACTGGGGCATAGGCTACGGGGGCGAGCTTCTCGTCCACAGCAAGGTCGACATGCACCGCTTTGTTGAGCTGACCATGGGCGGCACGGTTGTCATGGGCAGAAGGACCCTCGAGAGCTTTCCTGGGGGCCCCCTCAAGGGGAGAAGAAACGTCGTGGTCACCCATAACCCAGGCGAGCTCCCCAGGGGCGTGGTGGGTGTGGTCTCCCCCGCCGGTGCGCTCGATGCGGTTGCGGCCGATGACCCCAACAAGGTGTGGCTCATCGGCGGGGAGTCCGTCTACCGAGCGCTTCTCCCCCACTGCTCACATGTCTACGTGACCAAGTTCGACGTCGAGAAGCCCGCGGACGCCTTCTTCCCCAACCTAGACGAGGACCCTGCATGGCACGTCGAGTCCACGGAGCCCGGCGGCACCACCAAGAGCGGCATCACCTTCACCTTCGTCACCTATGAGACAGGGGGACTGCCCCCTGTCTCATCCCTGCGCTGACGCTTCCTCCGCTGTGCGAATGTCTGTCCCGCCATAGAGCGCCGTGTAGAAGTCATCCGAGAGCGGCGTGTCGACGCTCCAGGTACCATTGTCTCCCTTCGTGAGGGAGACCGTGGCCTCCGTAGTGGCAGTGGTAGCGTCTTCGGCATCGAGGCGCTGGTAGAGGTAGTCGAAGAGCTTGTCGACCAGGGCTGCTCGCCCACCCGAGTCAAGGGTCGGCTGCATATCGTCGGTAAGCATCCATGCCTCGAAGTCCGATGCCGCATTGGTGATGGCGTCCGAGAGGACCGCGTTGGTGACGCTCACGCTCGCGGTGGCCGTCTTGCCGTCCTCGGCAACGCTCACGTCACCCACCTCATACGAGAAGTGTGAGAGCACATGCCTGTGGTACTCGGCCCCATCAATGCCAAACCCATCAAGCTTGGCTATGGTCGCATCATCGCCAAACTGGGGACTGGGTACGCCGCCATCGACAGGCTTGTCATCGCCCTCCTCATCATCCTCCCTGGGATGCGCGATGGCATCGTAGCCATCCATGAACTGCGTCACAGTCTCCGTGACCTTCTCAGCATCGCTCTTGCAGGCGGTAAGCGAGAAGCACACGACAAGCGCAAGGGCGAAAACCCCAAGGCACGAGAGCGCTTGGCCAAGCGGGCGGCGAGAATTGCGAGAGACACGCATGTGGAACTCCTTGTGATGCGGAGACATTCCTGAAGGGCACCTGCCAAGCTTAGACGAACAGGCGCGCCCTGCACGCAAAGAGGCACCCAACGGCCGCTGGGTGCCTCGGCTGAGCGCGACAACAACAACGTCTGTGGCGCGGAGGCCTACTCGTAGTCGCTGGCGACGTCAATCCAGTTGTTGAGGAACTCCTCGTTGTCCTTGCGACCACGCGAGAGCTCGGCTGCAGCAACAACGGGCAGCCAGTAGCTGATCTTCTGCTTGGCGATGTCCGCGGTCTTGGAGTACAGGTCGAGGTACTTGTCAGCGGCAGCGGGGAACTCAAGCGTGAGCAGCATGTAGGTCATGGCCGCATCGGCGTCGGGCAGGCCGACGGTGACATGCGTCCAGTCGCACACGAAGAGGTTGCCATCCTCGCCCACGACAACGTTAGTGGGGTTGAAGTCACCATGGCAGATGGAGCGGCCCTTGCGAAGGCGGTCGGCACGCATCTGCAGGTCGTAGCGGGCAGACGGGTCAAGCGACTTGACGCGTCCAATCATGCGGACGATCTTGTCGCACTGGCCGGTGAGCGCCTGTGGGGCGGGCGTGTTCTGGACCTTGACCTGAAGGTCCACGAACGTCTTGAGAAGCTCATCGAACCTCTCGGTACCCTCGGCCTCCTTCATGAGGTCGTGCAGGGTGCGGCCAGGGAAGTACTCGTAGGCGAGGGCCCACGAGCCGTCCTCGACCTGCGACACCTCGAGGACCTTGGGGGTGTTGAGACCCTCGACCTGCTCAATGCGGGCGAGGTTCAGCGCCTCACGAAAGATATCGACAGCGGGCTTGGTGCGCACAAAGGATTTCACAATCCTGTTGCCATCCTTGTAGACAACCTTGTTGTGGCGGCGAGCAAGCTCGACGCGCTCGTCAGAAAGCTGCATGATGATGCCTCCTAGTAGCCGGATGTGGGATGACTAGTCCTCGTATGAGCTGGCAGGACGGCCGTAGTAGGCGTCGAGGTAGAGCTCCTTTATCTCGGATACGAGCGGGTAGCGCGGGTTGGCGCCGGTGCACTGGTCGTTGAAGGCCTGCAGGCTCATGTCGTCGAGGGTATCAAGGAAGTACTGCTCGTCAACGCCGTACTCGGCAATCGTGTGCTTGACGCCCACATGGTCGAAGAGTCCGCCGATCATCGTGAGGAAGTTCTCGAAGACCTCCTGGTCGTCCCTGCCCGTGGCACCACAGAAGCGGCCGGCCTCGGCGTAGCGGTGCAGCGTCTTGGGGTGGTCGTACTGTGGGAAGGTGCCCATCTTGGTGGGGCGCTCGGCTGCGTTGTAGCGCATGACGCGTCGCAGAATGACTGCGTTGGCCAGGCCGTGCGGAATGTGGTGGAAGGCGCCAAGCTTGTGGGCCATGGAGTGGTTAATGCCCAGGAACGCGTTTGCGAAGGAAAGGCCGCCCAGGCAGGAGGCATTGGCCATGTGGTCGCGGGCCTCGACGTCAGAGCCGTCGTCATACGCGCGCGGCAGGTACTGGAAAACGAGCTTCATGCCACGCAGTGCAAAGGAGTCCGTGTAGTCGGACGCCATCATCGAGGCGTAGGCCTCAAGGCAGTGTGTGAGGACGTCAACGCCAGAGGCGGCGGTGAGGCCCTTGGGCTGCGTCATCATGTTGTCAGTGTCGACAATGGCCATGTTGGGCATGAGCTCGTAGTCCGTGACGGGCCACTTGATGCCAGTCTCGGCATCGGTGATGATGGCGAACGGCGTGACCTCGGAGCCGGTGCCCGAGGAGGTGGGGATGGCCACGAAGAAGGCCTTCTTGCCCATCTTGGGGAACGTGTAGACGCGTTTCCTGATGTCCATGAAGTCCATGCTCATGTCAGAGAAGTCCTCGTCAGGGCTCTCGTACATGGACCACATGATCTTGCCGGCGTCCATGGCGGAGCCGCCGCCGATGGCGATGATGCAGTCGGGCTGGAAGGCGCGGAGAAGCTCCTCGCCCTTCTCGGCATCCTGGAGCTTGGGGTCGGGCGAGATGGACCAGAAGGACTCGTGCGCGATGCCCATCTCGTCGAGAGAGGCCTCGATTCTCTTGGTGAAGCCGCTCTCGTACAGGAACTTGTCGGTGACGATGAAAGCGCGCTTCTTGCCGTAGACGTCCTTAAGCTCGCGCAGGGCGACGGGCATGCAGCCCTTCTTGAAGTAGATCTTCTCGGGTGTACGGAGCCACAACATGTTCTCACGCCTCTCAGCCACAGACTTGATGTTCAGAAGGTGCTGGGGGCCGACGTTGCCGGAGACGGAGTTGCCACCCCAGGAGCCGCACCCGAGCGTGAGCGAGGGAGGCAGCATGAAGTTGTAGAGGTCACCGATGCCGCCCATGGCGGCAGGGGTGTTCACGAGGATGCGGCAGGCCTTCATGACCTCGGCGTGGTGGGCAATCTTGTCCTTCTCGTTGGGGTCAACGAAAAGCGACGCCGTATGGCCGTAGCCGCCGTCCGCCACGAGGCGGGAGGCCTTTGCGATAGCGTCATCAAAGTCGGTGGCATGGTACATGCCAAGGATGGTGGTGAGCTTCTCATGCGCCCAGGGCTCGGAGGGGTCAACCGAGGCGACCTCGCCGATAAGGACCTTGGTCGAAGGCGGAACCTCGACGCCGGCGGTGGCAGCAATCTTGGTCGCGGGCTGGCCGACCATCTTGGCGTTGACGCCACCGTTCACGATAACGGTGTTGCCAACTTTGGCGATGTCCTCCCCCTGCAAGAAGAAGCAGCCGCGCTTCTGGAACTCGGCCTTCACCTTGTCGTAGACCTTGTCGACCACGATCACGTTCTGCTCGGTTGCGCAGATCATGCCGTTGTCGAATGTCTTGGAGTGGATGATGGAGTTCACCGAGAGTTCGATGTCGGCGGAATCATCGATGATGGCGGGGTTGTTGCCAGGGCCAACGCCCAGGGCGGGCTTGCCCGAGCTGTAGGCGGCGTTGACCATGCCCGGGCCACCGGTGGCCAGGATGCAGTCGACGGAGCCCATGAGGGCACCGGTGAGCTCAATCGTGGGCGCAGGCACCCAGTCGATAATGCCCTTGGGGCATCCTGCGGCCTCGGCGGCGTCACGCACGATACGGGCAGCCTCGATGGTGCACTTCTTGGCGCGCGGGTGTGGGCTGATGATGATGGCATTCCTCGTCTTGAGGCAGATCAGCGTCTTGAAGATTGCCGTAGACGTGGGGTTGGTGGTGGGGATAACGGCGGCGATGATGCCAAGGGGCTCGGCAATCTTCTTGTAGCCAAACGCTGGGTCATCCTCGATAACGCCGCAGGTCTTGAGGTCCTTGTACTTGTTGTAGATGTACTCGGAGGCAAAATGGTTCTTGATGACCTTGTCCTCCATGATGCCCATGCCGGTCTCTTCGACCGCCATCTGGGCGAGAGGAGTGCGTGCCTTGTTTGCTGCCATGGCGGCAGCGTAGAAAATCTTGTCCACCTGCTCCTGGGTGAACGTGGCGAACTCCGCTTGGGCGGCGCGCATCTCCTTGATGCGTGTTGCCAGCGCGTCCACGCTGTCAATGACCGTAGCCTTCTCTGCCATGTTACCTCCATATCCACAATCGACCGACCGATTGGGGCCAGTCAAACCAACAACAAGCAAACGAACGTGAGGTAAAGCGTGTTTTGGTACATACGGTGCGTCAAGTAAATAGGCAGACGGCTAGCCTTCTCCCCCAAACGCCACTCGACGCTCATATCATACCGCTTACGGTTGATTGTGCATATAGATGAGCACATTGTTTGCCAAAAGGTTTCTGTCCTACGAAAGCCTACAACCCAGGATAACGTTCCCGTACCGCCCGTCTCGGACGGCTGGTGGGCAGGGTGTTAGTTAGACCGTCGCTGTGCGCACACATGACAATGGTTTTCCGGCACTCGGCACGATTGGTGCTGGGGTGTCTGCGCATCAACGGGCAATGGGCCTGTTATCTATCCAGCTGTTTGAGCCTATGCTCCAAGGCTATAACCTGACGCATGGGGTCATCGGGCGTGCAAGTTACCCGGTGCCAAGTGTCTCCGCCACGGACCCGAAAGTCCACAAATGGCCCAAAGCCGCCTTCAAGCGTGCGCGCTGCCACCGAGAACGACGCGTCCTCCTTAACCCCCGGGTACACCACACCCTCGACCACCGGGTGGCACACGAGATACCTCGCAACCACCTGCGCCGCATCGGACGATTTTCGCCACTCCTGAAGCCTGTGTTCGAGAAGCGCGTGCTCCCTCTCCCCCACCTCCACACCGGCTGCAAGCAGCAAGCGCCCCTCACCTGATATGCCTCGATAGACCCACACAAGAACGCGGCCATCTGGCCCCTCATCCATCGGCATGAAGGCTACGTCTGCGCCGAGGCGCACCGCGGGGCACGCGCCCCCCGTAAGAGAGAGATCGCAGGCGAGAGAGGCTCCCCCATCGTGCGCGGCGGCAGCCAGCGCCCGAATGTCAGCACAGCGCTCGGGCTTTCCGGCAAGCGGCGCTACCACTTGCACGCCGAGAAGGGCCCGATCGAGCTCCCCCTGGCTCACCACGCGCAGCACGAAGGGTCGCTTGGACATGGTCCTTGCTCCTCTCGGTAAATGGACACAAGCGGCGAGGCGACCTTAGCGGCCGTCCCGCCGTAGGCTATCACAGGCTTGTCTCAGCCGACGCGCACTACCCTCGACGCTCGCGAATCTCCTCGGTGATGCTGGCCACGAACTCGTCAAGCCGGCGCTGGACGGTCTCGTTGGAGCGATCACGCACGGAAATGAAGTCGCCCTCGGCCTCCTTCTCGCCCAGGATAAGCATGTAAGGCGCACGGTCCACCGAACGGGCCTCGCGAATTTTGTAGCCAATCTTCTCGTCGCGCTCGTCCACCTTCACGCGCACGCCGGCATTACGGAGAACCTTGGCAACCTGGTCGGCATATTCGCGGGTCTTCTCGGAGACGGGCAGGACCTTCACCTGGCAGGGCGAGAGCCACACGGGAAACTTGCCTGCGTACTGCTCGATGAGCATGCCGATGAAGCGCTCGAAGCTGCCGAAGCCCGCGCGATGGATCATGATGGGCTGCTTCTTGGAGCTATCCTTGTCCGTGTACTCGAGTTGGAAGTTGTGCGGGAGCTGGAAGTCGAGCTGTATGGTGCCGCACTGCCACTCGCGGCCCAGGCAGTCCTGCAGGTGGAAGTCAATCTTGGGTCCGTAGAAGGCACCGTCACCGGGGTTGAGCTTGTAGTCGACATGCATGGACTCGAGGGCGTCCTTCAGGCCCTGCTCGGCATGCGCCCAGTCCTCATCGGAGCCCATGGAATTCTCGGGGCGCGTAGAGAGCTCGACGCGATACGGGAAGCCAAACTGCGCATAGTAGGCCGTAATGAGATGTGCGACGTCCATGACCTGCTCGGTAATCTGGTCTGGACGGATAAAGAGGTGCGCGTCATCCTGCTGGAATTCGCGCACACGGAACAGGCCGTGGAGTGCGCCCCTGAGTTCGTGACGGTGGTCGATGCCGGCCTCGGCGAGCTTGAGCGGCAAATCACGGTAGCTACGCGGCTTGCTCTTGTAGATGAGGCAGGCACCTGGGCAGTTCATGGGCTTGATCGCGTAGTCCTCATCGTCGATCTTGGTGGTGTACATGTTCTCTTTGTAGTGGTCCCAGTGGCCCGAGGTCTCCCACAGGCTACGCGACAGGATGATGGGCGTCTGGACCTGGTCGTAGCCATACCTGTCCTGCATCTCCTGCCAGTACTGCATGAGGGAATTGCGTATGCGCATGCCGTTGGGTAGCCAGAACGGGAAGCCGGGCCCGGCCTCGTTCATCATGAAGATCTCCATCTCCTGGCCGATCTTCCTGTGGTCGCGCTTCTCTGCTTCCTCGCGCAGGTGCTCCCATGCGGCAAGCTCATCCTTGCTGCGGAAGGCGACGCCGTTGATGCGGGTGAGCATCTTGTTGTCCTTGTCGCCCTTCCAATACGCACCGGAAACGCCCGTGAGTTTGAAGGCCTTGAGCGCCTTGGTGTAGAGGAGGTGAGGGCCCACACACATGTCGACGTACTCACCCTGCTTGTAGAACGTGATGTGGGCGTCCTCGGGGAGGTCGTCGATGTGCTCGACCTTGTACTTCTCGCCGCGGTCCTTCATATGCGTGATGGCTTCGGCGCGGGGAAGCTCGTAGGTCTCAAACTTGAGGTTCTCCTTGCAGATTCTTGCCATCTCGGCTTCGATCTTGGGGAAGTCCTCCTCCGAGATCTTGGTGCCCTTGGGAAGGTCGATGTCGTAGTAGAAGCCGTTCTCGGTGGCGGGGCCAAAGGCAAAGTCGGCCTTGGGGTACAGGCGCTTGATAGCCTGGGCCATGACGTGCGCCGCGGAGTGGCGAACGACGTGCAGCTCCTGGTCCTCGGGACACTCGCCCACGTGACCATCGTTGTAGAGAACCTTCATGAGAAACCTCTTTCTTGGGGTAGCTCCCCTAACTTTTACTGCAGGGTGACATTGCTGGCCGCATCCGGCGACCGGCACATAACGGCGACTGTCACGTGGCGCATGGCCAGACGAGGGACAGCCGCCTAGATAGTCATCGCCGCAGTCGTGGTGCGCGTGACGAGAGACGCGTGGATACCAGCTGCGTCCTGGGCCAAACGGAACATGTGCACGTCGCTCGTGTGGCGCATACCCTGATAACTCCCCCGCGCATTCTTTGACACTCCTGCGAGCTCATGCGACACTGCGTCTCCGTAGACGCGTTTGGTCACCTGCGCTGCCTGCCGTTGGATAAGCACTGACACTTTACACCAGAGATGATGGCTTGTCGCAGGGAAGACAAACTCACACGGGAGTCGCGCGAAGCGTGTGGGCGGGACCCTTGCGAGCCTGAGCCCCAAGAGGACCGTTGCCACACCTTTCCAGGCTGGCATATGTTGCCGCTCAGTGGGTGACCGTAAGATTGCCATCACCCGTAAAAACGTGCCGTTTGGTGCTTCGACAAGATGGCCGGCTTCGTCGAGTGTGACCGGACAAGGGATGCCTTGCACAAAACACCTCTAACGCTGGAGTATTTGGTCGCCGTTGCACAAAAACGTCCTATCGCGGGGCACTTCGGTGCTCGATTATCAAAGACGCAACTTCTTAATCCATAGTCTCGCATATTTATTATACAATATGCAACTAAATGGAACATTGATTCAATATTTGATGTCAAGTCCTCAAAGAACCCCGCGATAGCTCGTTTTTATGCAGCGGAATTCCAATTTCCCACCGATAGAGCGTTTTTGTGCACACTCAGGCCGCCATGCAACGGAGGGTGGACGTACCAATGATGCTGGGAAGACGGCTTTGGACATTTTTGCCGATTTCGACACTGCTGTGTATCCGAAATCGTCTCGTTAGCCATAGCAGCATAAGAAGGGGTCCCGCAGAAAGCGGAACCCCCAAGAAGCAAAGCTGGAAAGTTCAGCAAATCTTCTGTTCGCGCAGCTACTGGATGCGTGTACGGCAGTACGGACACACCTTCCAGTCAGCGTTGAGTGGACGATGACAGGTGGGGCACACATTCCTCACCTGGGTGTTGCAAATGGGGCACACCACAAAATCGCGGTCAATGGGGGCACCACACTTGGGGCAGATGCCGTAGTGCGAGAGCTGGTGCTCGCGTAGCGCAATGTCAAGATCTTGCTCCTCACGATCAATGAGGTAGGAGCTGGGCCGCAGGATAACGTACGCAAGAAGGCCCGCTATAGGAATGACCGAGATGATTGCCCACATCCACCAAGGCTCTGCACCACGACGCTGCGCATCGCGAATCACATAGACGATGGAGAGGACATAAAGCATCACGACACACACAACCATGAGGTACAGGACCATCCTGACCTCGGGGGTGAGAATTTGGTCGATAAGGTCTTGCATTCCCTGGACTCCTCTTGTTGACGCATGTGAACGCGACGCTTAACTTCCAGCGGTCGGTAGCGCATGACCGGGCAACGCAATTGATGATTGTATCAGATATGAGCAAGAATGCCCGCAACCTCGCCTGCAAGCATAATGGAGCCACACGCTACGGACGATTCTCCACACAATGCGAACGCGACCTCAACAACACTCCCATAGGTAGCGGCAACATCTGCGCCGACCTACCTGATGATGTCACCGTTCTCATCGTACTTGTAGAAACCCTCACCAGCAGCCATGCCGAGCCTGCCCTCGTCTATGTACTTCTGAAGCACTGCCTTCATGCCTTTGAAGTTGTAGGGCAGCATCATCTTCCTGAGCAGTGGGGTCGCGATGCCAGGCACCTTCTGGTACTGGTCAACGATGTTCATGGCGGTGGTGAGGCCCACGGTGTCGAACACCTGGAACGGACCCTTGGGAGCACCGGTGCCCGAAGTCCAGGCTTTGTCGATGCTCTGAGGGTCGGAGACGCCGTTGGCATAGAGGTCGAGGCCCGAGAGCATCCAGGGTACGAGCTGGGAGTTGAGCAGGTAGCCCGCCTTCTCCTTCTTCACGGGCAGCGGCTCCATGTGGATGCCACGGGCAAAGTCGAGCACTGCCTTAAACGACGCGTCGCTCGTTTCGCTCTGCACCATAACCTCGGTCACGTTGTGCTTCCAAATGGAGTTGGCAAAGTGCAACGCCAGGTAGCGGTCGGGACGTCCGGTGTCCTTGGTGAACTGCGAGGGCAAGAGCGACGAAGAGTTGGTGACAATGATGGTCTTCTCGGGCATGAGAGGGGCGACCTTCTTGAAGAAGTCTGACTTCTGGTCGACCACCTCGGCCATCGACTCGATCACGAGGTCGGCATCGGCCACGGCCTTGGCGAGATCAAGCTCGAGCTTCATCCCATCGTGGGCCTTGCGCACACGAGCGGTGCACTCGTCCGCATCGAACGAGCCGAAGTCGGCGATACCGGGGCACCATGCAGGGTCACTCGCGCTCTTGGCGCCCCTCATGCCCTCAATGGCCTCGAGGTACTGCTGCTCGAACTTGTCGAGCTTGGGCTGGCAGCGGCCGATAGAGCTCTCGGAGCGCAGCCAAATAGTGACGTCGTAGCCCCAATATGCCGCTTGCAGCGCAATCTGCGAGCCCAGCACGCCACCGCCGGCGACCACAATCTTCTTAAAGCCCATGGCATGTCCTTTCATCGGTTTCGTAACGATTCCTATTCGCGATTTTATCGTACTCGGCCTTGGTAACAGCCAACACGTGAAATGCAGGTCCACCACGAGGGGCAGCACGTCCCGCTGACGAGCTAGCCGCGGTTTTGCACGCCGGGGCGAAAGATGCCCGTCACCTCACCAGCCGTGGTGATGGATCCGCAGGCCACGAACGACTCGTTGGCAAGCGCTGCCACTGCCCCAGAAACCGAGTCGAACGCTGCAACGGGCGCGTTGCCTGCGGTCGCAAAGAGCGCACCAAGCTCCTTGGCGGGAAGGGCCCGCGGTGACGAGGTCTGGGCGCACACGACGCGCGGGAACTCCGGGGCAAGCAGGCACACGATGCCCTCGACGTCCTTGTCGGCGAGAACCGCGCAGAGAAGCACGGGCCGATTCGCCACGTTAGGTGCCACCGCGCGCACGGCCGCGAGGAAGGCGGCAACGCCCTGGGGGTTGTGGCAGGCGTCAACAAGCGCCATGGGCTCGGGACGCACCACGTCAAAACGACCTGGAGTGGGGCAGGTAACCACGGAGTCGAAGAGCTTATCGGCGTCAAGCGGACGGCCAAGGTAGTCTTCGGCAAGCTGCACGGCACATGCCACGTTTGCGGCCTGGTAGGAGGGCTTGAGCGCACTCACCTCGGCGTAGGTCGACCGCGTCGTGCGCACGTCGAGCACAAGCGAGCCGCCGATGCGGTTGGGCTGCTCGATCACGCGGTACGTCGCATGCGGGAGCTCTGCGCGCTCGCAAGGGATACCGGGATGCATCTCCCCCACCGCGTCCGAGAGCACCTCGGGCCTCAGGAGCGTGGGCGTGACACCCACGGCACGGCACTGGTCGAGAAGGACATCCTCCACAGTCACAGGCGTTGCCGTCCCCACGCCCAAGACGCAGGTGCGTCCCGGCTTGATGATGGCAGCCTTCTCACCTGCAATCTTCTCGAGGGTGTCTCCCAGGATGCGCATGTGGTCAAGGCCGATGCCCGTCACGGCAACGCTCTTGATGGACTTAACCGCAGACGTGGCATCCCAGCGGCCTCCCATGCCGCATTCGAGCACGGCCACGTCTACGCCCGCCTCTGCAAACACCGCGCACGCGGCAACGGTGAGCAGGTCGAACTCGGTGATGTCGTAGGGCCTCTCGCCCGCATGGGCACGTCGCGCGTTCACACGCTGTCCCGCCACAGAGGCGGCGGCAATGCCACGCGCGAAGGCGTTCTTGGAAACGGGGTGTCCGGCAACCTCCATGCGCTCGGTGTGGCTCACGAGCTCGGGCGAGGTGTAGAGCGCCACGCGCAGCCCCTCGCCAGCGAGAAGCGCGGCAGCATACCGGGCCGTCGAGGTCTTGCCGTTGGTACCTGCAATCTGGACGCTCTCGAAGGCGAGGTCAGGGTCCCCCAACTCGGCAAGCATGTCCTCAACGCCCTCAAGCATGGGGCAGATGCCAAAGCGCAGTGCGGAGTGAAGCGTCCCTAGCGCCTCGTCGTAGGTTGTCTGGGGAACGTCAAACGGAAGATGATACATGGTGTCTCTCGCCCTTCGGCACGGCCTGGCCGCGCGGCCCTACATCAAAACCATCTAAGCTTAGCCATTTGCATGCGCGTCGGCCATGGACGCTCTACCATAGGCAAGCCAGTATCCAAGACCAGCCAAGATGGTGCCCCCAACCAGGTTTCCCAAGGTCACCCACAGCAGGTTGGAACACACGCCAAGAGCGAGAATCCCCGGGACCTCGCCGCCCAGGCCAAGCAGCTGGACGACAAGCCCATACGGGAGAAAGAACATGTTGGCGACGGAGCGCTTGCACCCAGATGCGACAAAGCCCATGACCGGCATCACGCAGGCCAGGAACTTGTCGGCCACAGAGTGCCCCGCAGACGACATCCAAACGGCCAGGCACACCATCACATTGCACATGATGCCGCGGCAGAAGGCCGCCATGGGCGACAGCGATGACTTCGCTAGATGCCTTAGAGACCCCCACATTGACCGTCTTCTTGAGGGTCTGAGCGGGAGACAGGCAATCTAGCTGGTTTGCATCCATGGCACACGACCTCCCAAGGGTCTGGGCTTGCCGGGTCCCAAACAATCAATAGTTGTCACAGCGCACTAGGAGAGCCAGAGCTAGAGCCCGAGCAGCCTCAGTGCCTCGGAGCGCGTCTTGGAATCGCTCTTGAGGCAGCCGCGCACGGCCGAGGTCACGGTCTTCGCACCAGGGGTGCGGATGCCGCGGATGGTCATGCAGGTATGCTCCGCCTCGACCACAACGAGAACGCCGAGGGGGTCAAGCTCGCGCACCATCGCGTCGGCAATCTGACTCGTGAGGCGCTCCTGCAGCTGAAGCCGATGGGCGTATCCCGTAACGCATCGGGCGATCTTCGAGAGCCCCGTGATACGACCGTCCCGCGGGATGTAGCAGACACCCGTCCTGCCCATGAAGGGCAGGATATGATGCTCGCACATGCTGGCAAAGGGGATATCGCGCACAACGACCATCTCCTCGTTGCCAGGTTCGTGGAACTGCTTGCGCAGATAGTGGCCCGGGTCCTTTCGCATGCCACCGAAAATCTCCTCGTAGGCACGCGCAACGCGGTCTGGCGTCCCCACAAGCCCCGGCCTGTCAGGGTCCTCGCCGATGGCGATAAGAAGCTCCCTTACGGCAGCCTCGACGTGCGGCTTGTCGAGCTTCCCATAGGCGAGTTCCGAAGTCCTACCGGGACCCTCGGTCTGCTCGGGAAGGTCGTAGTCCTCGTCCTCGAACGAGACCATCACCTCTCCACCGTCCTCTGCGTCGCCTCGATAACGTGCTTGGCGAGCACCGCCGTGGTAACGGAGCCAACACCACCCGGAACAGGCGTAATGGCTCGCACGATTGGCTCGACGGCATCAAAGTCCACATCGCCCACGAGCTTTTGGGCCTTCTCGTCCCAGTTGATACCAACATCGACCACAACCTGCCGAGAAGAGGCGCAGGCCTCCCCCACCGTGCCAATGTGGCCAGCCGCGGCAACCACGATGTCGGCATCGCGACACGCCGCCGCAAGGTCGCGCGTGCGGGTATGGCACATGGTGACGGTGGCGTTTCTCGCCTGGAGCATCATCGAGACCGGCTTGCCGATAACGAGCGAGCGCCCGACCACGGTGACCTTGGCTCCCTCGAGGGGGACCTGGTAGTAGTCGAGAAGCTCGACCACTGCCTCGGCCGTGCATGGCGGAAAGCCAACGGGCTGACCGGCAAAGACGCCGTAGAGAGACCCCTGCGTGATGCAGTCGACGTCCTTGGCGGGGTCAAGCGCGGTACAGATGGCCGTCTCGTCCAGGGTCTTGGGGAGCGGCCGGAAGAGAAGGCAGCCGTGGATGCCGGGGTCCTCGTTCACCTCGCGAATGACGCCTGCCAGGCTCTCCTGGGTGCAGTCCACGGGCAATGCGAACTTGCGCAGCCCAAGGCCCACCTTCTCCGCGCTCTTTGTGGCACCACGTTCGTACGAGAGGTCGTCCTCGCGCTCCCCCACGCGCACGATGGCAAGCGTGGGGCGCACGCCCTGGGAGACCAGTGTCTCCACCTGGGGCACAAGGCGTTCTGTGAGCGCCTTTGCGACCGGCGCCCCCTTCATTATCTGCTGGGCCAACGGATTCCCCTCTCAACTCGCAAGTAGGCATTGTCGGCCTTCTTGCATCCCTCGTCGAGCATTTCCTGCGTACGAGACAGCAGGCTCTCGGTGTAGTCGCGGTCTGTCATCGACTTGGCGTTGATAAAAATGTTGAGGCTCACCGCCTTGAGCGCTGCCGAGAGAATCGTTGCTCCGGCGCCCGCGTCACTGATCGCGATCTTGGTGCCAATGCGGCTCACCTCATCTACCAGGTCAATGGCTTCGCAGGTCTTCTCCATGATTTTGAGCGGCGGCTCGCATGCCAAACGCAGTGCCGCCTCCATGACCTCGGCCTTGCGTACACGCTCCTCCTCGGTTGCCTTGGGAAGGCCATAGGCACGCGAGAGTGGCTCGAACGCCTTGGCGTCCTCGTCGGCCAGGGCGAGAAGCTCTGCGCGAACGGCCTCGAAGCGCGGAATGAGCTCCTCGATGCGGCCTTGCACGTCTGCGTACTTCCTCTTGCCAAGCGTGAGGCTCGCGACCATCTGCCCAAGCGAGGCACCTACTGCGGCAGCAACTGCCGAGGCACCACCCCCGCCAGGCGCCGGAGCCTTGGAAGAGAGCACATCCGAGAACTCATCAAGCCACATGTGAGCTACAGTATCCATCCACCCTCCAAAAGAAGGAAAAAGGTCCGAATAAGAAAAAGTAGGTTCGCTCCGGGTATCCCCCAGGTGCCGCCGAGAAAATCGCCCGAAGGCGACTGGCAGGATTGCCGGGCTTAGTGAGGGCGCCGGTTAGCTCCCGTGCTTCTCTAAGCGAGACTTCCTGAGCGCAAAGCGCGAAGCAATCTCGCTTAGAGAAGCACGGGAGCCCCCCGGGGAGACTCTAGAACAGCCCGATAATCCTGCCGTCAGGTGTCACATCGATCTTCTCGGCGGCAGGCACCTTGGGGAGTCCGGGCATCGTCATGATGTCGCCCGTGAGCGCTACGATGAAGCCGGCTCCGGCAGAGACCTTGAGGTTGCGCACGGTGATGCGGAAGTTGCGCGGGGCACCGAGCTTGTGCTGGTCGTCGGTGAAGGAGTATTGCGTCTTGGCAACGCAGATGGGAAGCTTGCCAAAGCCCTGCTCTTCAAGCTCCCTAAGCTGCTTGGCAGCCTTGGTGGTGTAGTCGACACCGTCGGCGTGGTAGACCTCGGTGGCGATGGCGTTCATCTTGTTCTCGAGGGAGTCGTCGACGTCGTAGGCAAAGCGAAAGTCGTTGGGCTGGTCGCAGAGACGCAGCACCTCCTCGGCAAGCGCCTCGCCGCCTTCTCCGCCCTTTGCCCAGACCTCGGAGAGTGCAACGTTCACGCCAAGCTCGTGGCACTTGTCTTCGACCACCTTGAGCTCGGCCGCTGTGTCCGTGGGGAACACATTGATGGCAACCACCACGGGCAGGCCCCAGACATCCTTGATGTTGGAGACGTGCTGCAGCAGGTTGGGCATGCCCTTCTCGAGCGCCTCGAGGTTCTTCTGGCCAAGGTCTGCCTTTGCGATGCCGCCGTTGTACTTGAGCGCGCGAACGGTGGCCACGAGCACGACCGCGCTGGGGTGCAGGTTGGCGTAGCGGCACTTGATGTCCAAGAACTTCTCGGCACCAAGGTCTGCACCGAAGCCTGCCTCGGTAACCACATAGTCCGCGAGCTTGAGCGCCGTGGTCGTGGCCTCGACGGAGTTGCAGCCGTGGGCGATGTTGGCGAACGGGCCACCGTGCACGAAGGCGGGGTTGTTCTCGAGCGTCTGGACGAGGTTGGGCTTGATGGCGTCCTTCAGGAGCGCCGTCATGGCACCCTCGGCGTGAATGTCGTGGACCGTCACGGGCTTCCTGTCGTAGGTGTAGGCGATGACCATGCGGCCGAGGCGGGCCTTGAGGTCCATGAGGTCAGTGGCGAGGCAGAAGCAGGCCATGACCTCAGAGGCCACGGTGATGTCGAAGCCGTCCTCGCGCGGCATGCCGTTGGCAATGCCGCCGAGACCATCGACAATGCTCCTGAGTTGGCGGTCGTTCATATCGACGCAACGTTTCCACACGATGCGGCGCGAATCGATGCCCAGGGCGTTTCCCTGCTTGATGTGGTTGTCGAGCATGGCGGCGCAAAGGTTGTTGGCAGCGCCGATGGCATGGAAGTCGCCGGTGAAGTGGAGGTTGATGTCCTCCATGGGGACAACCTGGGCGTAGCCGCCGCCGGCGGCACCGCCCTTCACGCCAAAGACGGGACCGAGCGACGGTTCGCGCAGGCAGAGCATCGTCTTCTTGCCCAGGCGGTTCATGGCATCGGACAGACCGATGGACGTGGTGGTCTTGCCCTCACCGGCAGGCGTGGGGTTGATGGCTGTCACGAGGACGAGCTTGCCCTTAAGCGGCTTGCCCGTCAAGGAGTGGATGTCCACCTTTGCCTTGGTGTAGCCGTAAGGCTCAATCATGTCGCGAGAGAGGTCTGCCTTCTCGGCAACGGCGAAAATGTCCTCCATCTTCGCTTCCTGTGCAATCTCAATGTCTGATTTTGCCATCGCATGCTTCCTTTCGCTTTATGGCGCTGGTCGACGCCAATGGTTACCGAGTCTCACGGGACGAACTGACCGCCCTCCATTGTGTTGCAATGGAGGGGACTTGGGCAGAGAAGTTCGCATCTCCGTCTGACTCTTACAAAAGGCTCCTTGGATCCGTGGGCCTTCACCAAGCTTTGACCGGATGGTATCCGCCTCGCTTTCGCGCCTGGATACCAGACTTTGGGAACCATTCGCCCCGCTTGCCTTACACGTCGATTTACCGACCTCCCAGACGTGGCCACAATGGAAAAACCGCCGCAACCGGCGAGAAGCAATCGGCGAATTGCCCAAGGGAGACACTCCGGAGCACGCATGGGCAGATGCCGGCAGCAGCTTCGGATAAACCCTTCTGCCTTCTGGGAGGATGAGCCAACCATGCGGGATTCGGACGGTTAGGGCTGGTCAAATGACGAGATTCCGCGCATTTCCGCCCCAGCGGGTCTTTCCTGCAAATCCCGGATGGTTAGGCTGCCCTAACCGTTCGAAAATACCTAGACGGCGAAATCCGGCGTCATTGCGGGCGCAAATCCTGGTCGGTTATCCGCCTCCAGCGGTCGCGGCAGTTGCCAAGCCGACACCCGAATGATGCGATCAATCTGTTGGGGATTCCGTCGTCCCAATTATCCGGAAGCCGCCACACGACGCACCTGGTGGGTGCGATGCCATCCGGTAAGCATGCGCACCTGCCTTGTACAGCTCTCTCTAGAAGCTTGTCCAACCGCCGTCGATCGTCATCTGTTCCCCGTTGACGAACTTGTTGTCGTCGTCGATGAGGAACATGATGGCGCGCGCGATGTCCTCGGAATCACCCATCATGCTGTTGCCGTTGGCGTCCAAGCCGAGCGACACGCCGCCACGGACGTTGTAGAGGTCGTTGCCCTCCTCGTCCATCACGTCGCGGTCTGGCCATTTCTCCATCGCGTTTCCGAGAATCCCCGAGATGATCGCACCGGGGTTAACGACGTTCACGCGGAGGTTCCTCCAGTGGTAGGACCAGGCGAGGTTGCGCGCAAGGCCGAGAACCGCGTGCTTGGAGGTCACGTAGGCGGCCCCCGCTGTGGATCCGTAGATCCCGCCGACCGACCCCACGATCACGACGCTGGCGGCGGGCCCCTCGTGGTCAAGCAGGAGCGGCAGCGCGTCTCGCACCGTGTAGAAGCAGTCGTTGCAGTTGACGTCCATCACGTACTGCCAAAGCTCGTCGTCAGTCTTGTGCGCCGGGCACATCAGGTCGAGCACGCCCACCACGTAGAGCAGCGTGTCGAGCGTGCCGTACTTCTCGCGAACCAGGTCGAGTGCGCGCCTGCGGTCCTCGGCGCGCCTCACGTCACCGTAGACCATCTCGAGCGTGCCGGGGTAGCCGCCCATCTCCTCGGCGATCTCGTCCAGAGTGTCGGCCATGTTCTCTCGGTTGTTGTCGAATCCCACGACCTTGGCGCCATCAGCCAGCAGCATTTTGAGCGTGGCTGCGCCCATGTCGGAGGCGCAGCCCATAAGCAGCGTGACCTTGTCCTTCTGAGTAGCCATTTCTCTTCTCCCCTAGCACCACTTGGGTTCGACGATCGTTGCCGGTGAGTCGTTTGGGCCTATGGTCACCTTGGTGCCGATGGGACACTTCTTCGCGTCGACGACGGCAAACCCGACATTCTTGTCGACCGTGTAGCCATAGATCATCTGGCGGCACTTACCCACCGGGATGCCTCGCTTGCGCACTATCTCGTTCTGGGCGATGTCCTCGTAGCTCTCGCGCTCGATTTCAACGCCCATGAAGGCCCAGCGCGGCCCGTCCTTCTCGGCCTGCTCGAGCGCCGCGCGGCCGATGAAGTCACCCTTCTGGTCGAAGTGCACCGACCAGCCTAGGTTTGCCTCGAAGGGTGTGAGGTGGTGGTAGTCCTGCCTAAGGGCCATGCCCTTTTCCATGGGTAGGCTCCGCACGTAGACCTCGAGGGTGTAGACCTCATGGGCGCCGGTCGAGCGTAGGGCATCGGCAATCTTTCCGGAGTCGGCGCGCCTGCAGTAGATCTCGAAGCCGAGCTCTCCCGTGAAGCCGCCGCGGTCCACGCGAACGTCCACGTCCCCCACCCTGGTGTCGACAATCTGGAAGCGCTTGAGACCGTCGACGGGATCGGCCACGAGCTGGTCCATGGCCTCAACGGACCTTGGCCCCTGCACGGAGTACATGTCGATGTCAAGCGTGATGTCCTCGAAGATCACGTCGGCATCCCCCTTGTGCGCGGCAATCCATCTCATCATCTGCGGACCATAGAGCGTGGAGAGCCACCAATGGTCATCGGAGAGGCGCATTGCCATGAGGTCGTCGATGATTCCGCCCGTCTCGTCGAGCATCGTGGTGTACCTCTCGCGGCCAACCTTGCAAGTCGCGACGGTATTGACCAGCAGATGGTCGAGAAGCTCGGTTGCGTCGGCCCCCCTCACGTCGATGGTGTCATGGGTCCATCGATACCAGCCGCAGGCGTTTCTGACTGCCATGGCGTCGGCGCGCGCGACTTCGTCATCCTTGAACAGCATCTCTCGTCACTCCCTATGCCATGTGGTCGTCGGCCTTGCGGCCGACGTTGATGTGCTGGTACTCGTCGTCCTTGCCGTCGAACCAGACGGACCACTCGGGCGAGACGAGCGTCTTGACAGTGTTGTGCCACTGGGCCTCGTATCCCATGGTTATCTCGTCCATCGGCGCCATCGGGAAGCGGCCGTTGAAGTCATCGGTCGAGACCTTGATAGTCACGCCGTCGGAGTCAAATGCCTCCCATTCGAACGGCACGAGCTGGCAGCCCATGATGGCCCCGATGTAGGCGCCCATGACGCGTGGGTCGTTGTCGCCGATGTCGCGCGGGACGTTCAGCCAGGCTCGCAGGCCCTCGCGGGCAAACGGGTCGATGAAGGCGTTCTTGCCGGCAGTCGAGAAGACGACCCTGAAGATGCGCTCGAACTCCTCGTCAGACGTAGCCATGTCGCGGATGGCGATCAGCGGGAAGGAGACCGACCAGACCCAACCCATCTTGGCGACCCAGTTGTACTGCCACTCGAGCGAGTTCTCCTCGCCGAAGGCCTGGGTGTACTGGCCGTTCCTGAGGCCCTGGGCATGCCTGACGCGGCGCTCAGGCGGCGTGTCGTGTACGGGCTGTGTACACTGGTTGCGGTGGTCGAGCCATCCCTGGTGCTCGCCGCCGAACTTGTCCAGGCGCTCGGCGACGACGCGGCAATGGGGGTTGCCGCAGCCGCGGGCCTCGCACATGTTGAGTGCCACATCGTTGGTGATCACTCCATGCTGACCTCCGGCCGCGATGTCGAAGTTGGCTGTAAACATGCCAGTCGTCATGTTGCACATCTCGGATCCGACAATGTCCCACGGACAGGAGTCAAGCTCCTTCTCGACGCGGTCGCGCGTGAACTGGATCACACGACCGGCCATGTCCTCGGCCTCGTCCCCATAGTCTCCCCAGATCGCGCCGATCCACGCCTCGCGGTTCACGAGCTCGGGGATGTTTCAGTCGTCGTAGAACTGGTTGAGGTAGTCCTGGAGCTGGTCGGGCGACCCCGAGCACGCCGCGCAGTTCATCATGTTGGCAATCTCGGTGATCTTGGCGGTACGGTCACCCCAATCGTCGTTGAGGATGCGCATCACCTGGAACAGGTTGGCCGAGAACGCGGCAATGGTCCTCAGGCAGTACGAGTACGCCTCCTTCTCGGGGATGATCTTTCCGAAGGCGGTCTCGACACCACGATGCGTGTCGACATGGTCCTTCAAAGCCATGTCCCTCTCCTTTCGCTGGCACAAAACCCACATCACCTACTGGTGCGGCCCGCGCATGCGCCACCCGTGCCGTCCTCATCCATGTTGGGGCGACGGTACGCGTCACGAATAGGGTCCAAAGTGACGAGAATATCGAAGCATGCCATCGACGCTTTGTAGGGGTTTGCCCCTCATGCGAAGAGAGAGAACCACACACCGAATTACCTGCTCGTTTGCGTATATACCGTTCGCAGCGAAAACGACGCCGCCTAGAGTGTGTGCCTGAACACCTACAGATTGAGGACCCATGAAGCTCAATGCGGACATCGTCTTTGACAACCTTCCCCGCTCGCTTGCGCCCGAGATCCGCGGCGTGCGCGAGACGGAGATGCGCCTGCGGCGCCCCGAACTCTATGAGACGGGCTCCACGGAGCTGGAGCCTGATCACCTCTACGTGATTCGTGAGGAGCGTCTGCCCCGGCACATCACGGTCGGGCGTGGATGCGTGATCGTCTGCATCGGGACCTCCGCCCGCCTGCGCTGGTTTGGCGAGCGGTGCTGTGTGATCACCGTCGCAGCCACAGCCGACTTCTACGCAGTCTTCAACGCCGTGCAGCGCATCTTCCAGCGCTACGACCTCTGGGAGGAGACCCTCTACAACATCATCAACGAAGATGCAAGCGTACAGGCGATGCTCGAGGCGAGCGAGCAGATCGCAAACCGGTCGATGCTCGTAATCGACGCCAACTTTGACTGCGTGGCAGCCGTGGGAAAAGAGGCGGAGCAGGCACTGGCCAAAGGCGGAGTGGCCGCGTCGGTCGGCTACGTTGCCGGCAGCGAGCGCCTCTCGCTTTCCAGCTTGGACGAGTACCTCGCGACCCATGACCTCTCGATGGACGTACGGGGTGCCTTCCGCATCAACTTCCCCGAGCTCGTCACCCTCAACGTAAACCTCCTCGACGACGAGGGGTACCACGGGTGCCTCACCTGGATCTACCCCGATCAAGCCCCACGCCCCGGCGATGCCCCCACAATCGAGCGCCTGGCCGACATGGTCCTCCACGCGCTCAACCATCAGAGCCTTGACCCCGACGCCGACAGGAGCACAATACGAGACAGCCTGCGCTCTCTCTGCGACGACCTGCCACTCGACGCCATCGGCAAGGCGGCCCTCCAGGTGGCTAGCGAGCGGGGCACCTACGTCTGCGTACGTCTACGCCTCGCACACAAGACGCAGCAGTTTCCCCTCTCGTACGTACGCAACCTTATCGAGATGGACCTTCCTGGCACCGTCGCCTTCGAACACCACCGCCGCTCGGTCGTTGCCTTCGTGCGCATCGATGACCTTGCCCCCGAGGGGCAGCGCCGCGAGAAGCTGGTCCGCAGGCTGCTGCCCCTGCTCACCTCGATGGAGATGCGCGCCGGCATGTCAGACCACGTCTCGAGCCTCCTCGAGGCGAAGGCCTACTTTCTCCAGGCGTCAATCGCGCTCGAGAACGGCAGCCTCATCGACCCGGCTGCCCCGCCGCTTTACCGATTCCAAGACTACGCGCTCACCGAGATGGTCGTGAACTCGGTTGGCAAGCTACCCCTCGAGATGTTCTATACGAGAGGCCTGCGCGCCCTGCTCGTCCACGACAGCGAGTCCGGAATCTCCTACACTAAGACGCTCGCCTGCTTCCTCGCGCACAACATGAACGTCACTCGCACCGCCCGCGCCCTCTACATCCACCGCTCCACGCTCATCGAGCGACTCGACAGGATTCGCGAGCTTCTTGGCGAGGACCTAGCCAACCCTGACGTGAGACTCAGGCTCGAGCTGATCTTCAAGGCAATGGAGCTGCACGATCAGCTGCAAAAGCGCTTCGAGGAGCATACCGAATCGGTCGGTGCACAGGACATAGTCGAGCAATACCGCAGGTAGAGACAGGCAGCGGGGCGAAGCCGTCCGGCCCCACCCCGCACGCTAGCGTCACTGTCCTCCTGGCGACTACTCTCCCAACGCCTTGAGCTTCTCGTCGATTTCGTCGAGGTGATCAGCGAGATCCTTGGCCTGTGGGAAAGATGCGAGCTTCCTCAGCGTGAGGCCGTAGACCATCTTCATCTGCGGGTCGGTCGTGAAGCCGGGCGAGTACTGGGAGATGATTGCCGCCGCCTCAGGGTTCTTGCAGAGCACCTTGACCTTGCTGTCGACAGAAACTGCCATGTCCTCCTCCTTCTGACGAGCGCCCGCAGCCATGTGGGTCGCAGGTCGCCACCCGCGCAAGGAACCCCGATGTGCGGAGAATCGCTTGCCTTGACGTCTCAGAGCATCGGCTTAGACGGCAGTGCAGGACAGACTACGAAATGCCTGGGATTTCTCGGAACAGCCCCAACAGAACGTAGGCATGTAAAACGTATGGCGGTTCGTACTAGCGTCCATGCAGAGAAATGCCATCTCCAAGATTCATCGCATCAAGAAACCCCGCCGCTCGTGAGAACGTTTCACGAGCGGCGGGGTACCCTTCGTTTCGCCACCAAACAAGGGTAGTGTCGGGAATGTTGGTGTCTGCACCCGCCTGGTGGAACGGCTGAGCGCCTAGAATCCGTCGCCCGTCATACCATCATGCCGCCCCCTCTCCCATGTCGGCGAGCCCCATGGCCGTCTGCACGACCTTGATCGCCCGCTCTCGCGACTCGTCGGCGGGGGCCAGCCCGTCGAGCTTCGCAAGGGAATCCGGAACGATCCGCCTCGCGACGGCCAGTCCTCGTCCTGCTCCGCCGTCACGGCGCCCATGGGCCTGATCGTGGCCTCGGCGCTCGGGGGCACCCGCACCACCCGCGAGCGGCGCCTTGTCTCGCGGTTGGTGCGCCCCTGCACGTTGTTGGTCCGGATGCGCCTGCGGTGCCCGGCCGGGAAGCCGAGGCAGGCGATCGCCGCGGCGGCGCCTGGCGTAGGCGGCGTCCAGGAACGGGTGGGGGAGGCCCAGGCCCCCGAAGGCGCGCGAGGCCGGCGCGGAGGCCTCCCCGTCGAGCGGGCGGCAGGTGGAGCCCACCTGGTCGGCGGACAGCCGCGATGCGCCCATCTTCCCGGCGACCTTCCGCGCCTTGCGGGCGGAGACGCCGTCCCGGTAAATCTCGGCCACCGCCGCGGCGACGGCGCGGACCGCGCTGCTGTGGCGCTGGCGCCGCCCTCGCACGGGGCGTCGGCCTGCGCGCCCATGGCTGCGTTCGCCATCGCCTCCGGGAGCACGCGCGCCAGCTCGCGCAGGTCGGCGCTCCCGCTCCCGTCCGTCGGGATCTGCTGTTGGGTGCCCATTGCGGCCGCTGCCCTTCCTCGGATCCGTTTCGTCGCCGATGCAGACTCTAAGTCTAGCAGCGTCTGGCGTCGTGCTGCATGCGCACGGGAACGGCCATAGTGCTCGACGGCCATTACGCAGCCCGAGGAGCCAACACGGTGGCTACCACCGTTACGCAGACCTGCCACATCGCAGCCCTCCAGATCGAACTTTCGACCGTCGTGCGCTACCCGGGTGGAGCCCACAATCACACCCCACAGGGCGAGAGCAGCCCCTTCCCGGGAGAAGCGCTCCTTCCGAGCTCTTTGCCCGAGCGCACCCCCGACATTGACGCTGTCCGCGGATGCTTCGAGGCCTTCGTGGACCTCATCGGGCTTCCCCGCTCACATTCTTGCTGATAGACGGTTTGGCACGCACTACTACGGCGTGCCAAGAAGTTCTCGCCCAGTGGGAGAGCTGGGCAAATATGCCATGATTTCCTCAACGGAGACGGGCGCATAGCCGTTGGCGTCAACTCCTACGTCGAAGCGCCGGATTCCCAGGTCACGACAGCGCTGGTTGTAGCCTTCCATACCCATGCCGCCATCAGAGCCCCCAAGAGGGCTTCCCTCCATTGCCTCGACCACGCACGGAAGGCCAGACGCCACGGCGTGCTCGCCCTCTGCGGGAAGCGAGTGGATGTGTCCGTGCAACATGTAGGCTCCGTACACCGCGCGGTTCCAGTCGAGCATAGGATAGTGCGAAACGCACAGCTTGTATCCCTGTTTGGAAACCTTGCCGAGTTCGGCGTAGTACTCCACGCCCTCGAAGAGCTTCTCCTCGCGCACAAGCGTCTCGAGCACGCTTCGCTTGTCATGGTTTCCAACAATCAGGTGAACGTGTCTGCACCTGATAGACTCTCGCATGGCTCGAGCGGAGGCCCGGTTGGGCTTGCAGAGGTCCCCCACGAGCCAGAGGTCATCATCCGGGTGAACTCGAAGATTGATGTTCGAGAGGATTGCCTCGTCATGCGTAGCGACGTCAGGAAACCTGCGCCACTTGGCCATTCCCTCGCTGCCCAGATGCAGGTCTGATGTGAAGAAGACGGTCACAATTGCTACACCTTCCTCCATGTGGGGGCAGTCTCGACATGGACTGGTTGCATCCGGGTACGACAGCCACTCCCAACAACCACACAGTCGCAAAGGACATCACTATTATGCCCTCCACGACTGCAGGGAAGTTGTATTGTTGTCGTAGGTCCCCTGAGTAAGCGCCGGTGACATTCGCGGACAAGTTCCTCGTCGACAGGCCAACAATCCGCATATGCATCAAGCAGCAGTTCGGGGCATTTCTTGAGATTCTGAATCTCGAAAAGTGTCCAAGGGTCACCCGTAAAGTTCACAACTCGCCCATCCTCAAAGATGTCCCGGGTGTCGTGACAGGTAACGGCCGGGTTCTCAATGTTTCCCGAGTTGTAGGCAAACCTCACGCGGTAATCATCCAGGATCAAGGCCGAATCAGTTCTCGTCGAAAGATGACGGGCTCTCCACTCCTCAACAATCTGCAGATAGGTGCCTCCAAGCATCAATCCTTAAGGTAACCGGAAAGTCGTGGCACGCAAGCGTCCAGCCCCTGACGAGCAAGTTGTTGTTCGACAGCCTGGACAGTATGCTCGACAGCGGCCTTACCGCTCCCAGCAACATATGCCAGCACAAATAGCACAGTCCAACAGTTGCGCGGCATCCGTCTGCGTGAGGCTTCGTTCCTTGCGCGCGGCTCGCACGGCCAAGCCAAACCCGTAAGCTGACGCGATCTTTGTGGCTGATGGCATATCCCCGGCCATAGTGCCGTTCGCTCATGTCCGTGGTCTTTTATGATTGTACACTCACCTTCTTACGCACATGGGCTCGTGGCAACATGCAAACGGGCCCCGCGGCCTAAGCCGCAGGGTCCACCAAGCCAGATTGCCGAGATACGGAGTGCTACCCCTTTGGCCTCGCAACCGCCATCTGGTCGGGCCAAGCAAAACCTTGATGTTGTGGTACGACTTGACGGCCGCCTGCTCCTTGGCTGTGGGGAACTCCTCCAGCGGGAACTGGTTCGTGACGATTTCTTTGATAGGCGTCTGTGCGTTGGTGATGTTATCTATTGCCTCATGAATGACGAGAAATGGCTGAGCACTTCCCATAGCCCCGGCAATCCCTGTCGGCCCTGCGCTGCATGATATGGATGCAGGGATGATGCGGCCGGAAAGGCGGGGGAAGACATGGCTGAGGGGCATGCAGGCGGCCTGGGCATGAAGGGGGGCACGGGACGGCAGCCCATGCCCGCAGCCGTCGACAGGGCGCCTGCAGGGAAGGGCCCGTGCGCCATCCGGTGCACAGGGGGCTGCCCGGGCGACCCCTTGGGGGCAACTCGGCCACGACCACCTCTGCCACATGTCGGAGAGGGGGGCAGACGCACGGACCGGGACATCTGCTGGCCCCCATTCCATGGGCTCGTCCAGAGGGAATGCGACGGCGCAGGCGATGGCGCCCCGCCCCCCCACGGCCCACAGGGCTATATCGAACTCCAAGGCATATGCCCGGGACACGTTCCGCGGGCTTTCCAGGCCGCACATGCAGTCGTATGCCGGCTCCTCCAGCTGGGGGTACGGCCACAGGGACTCTGCCGATGTATGCACGGGGCCCCTCCATGGGATGTGCCTCATGCACGTGCCGCCCGCGGGCATCGCGGCCACTGCGGCCGTGCAGCCGAAGTTGCCTGAGCAGCTAACAGTCCAGGGAGCCTGACTATGCCGCAAGTTCCCAGCCATTTTTATGATTACTGGACATGATGATCAATTCAGCATCAAGGGAGTGACGATGGACTCGCTAGAAGCATTGCATCTCATGGTGGAGACGTCCGGCAAGAGTCGACGACTTGTCAGTACGCAAATGGGGCGGCACCCCATGTACTTGGCATTGCTTTTGCACAGTGGGTCTTGCCCGCAGACAGGCACGTATGTCTCGATTGCCAGAGCGCACGGGTGCAAGGTGGTCGTTCGCCTTCCCAACCAAAACGTCAAGATTGACGGATGGGATGTCCACGGGAACGAGAAGATGCGTCTTTCGTGATACGCCGCACAATCGCTACCACAGGAGACACGAGGAGCGCCAAGATTGCCACTGTAGTCGCAATCTCCTGGAAGTCATCTTTTCTTCTCAGGCGCTTGAGCTCACGACCAATTTCGTCGCCCTCGTGGTCACTGGCGTAGCGCCAGGGAATGTGGCGTAGGTGGTAGTACCAGCTTCCCTTCCCAATTACCCCTGCCATCCACGTGCCCCATTTGCCCAGCCGGGCTATGAGCGCGAGAGCGTAGCGCGTGAGGCCGTATGCAGGCCCAAATATCTTTCCCATGCGGATGGCGCCACGCCTGTCGTAGAACGAGCACGCCGCATGGAAGAACTCCATCTCCAAGTCCCATGGAGACATGTTCTTTGGCTGGTAAGTGGCGTTCATCATGTCGAACGGCTCCCAGTCGCGCTCGTCGCGCACGAGCATGCGCCCCTCCCTCTCGTATCCCTCGTAGACGGGCGTCCCCGGAAAGGGCGTGAGGATGGCCGGTTGGAGCTTCGAGGCATCGATGCCCTTGGCAAACTGCACGGTGCGCATGATGTCCTCGTGCGTGTCGGTGTCCGCCCCCACCACGATGCTCGCGATGAGCTGGATGCCGTGGTCGCGGCATGCCTTGCCCGCACGGCGGATGTCCTCGATGGATTGGTGCTTGTTCACGGCATCGAGCGTCCTCTGGTTGAGCGACTCGATCCCTATGAGCACCCAGTCGAGGTGCGCCTTGGCGAGAAGGTCGAGCATCTCGGGATCGTTTGCCATGTCAGTCCGCCCAAAGAAGAAGGACTCTTTGAACTGCAAGTTCTCGGCGGCGATGCGGCGACAGATCTCCTTGGCGCGCTCCTTGTCGGCCGTGAAGTTGTCGTCCTCGAAGTTCATATACTCGAAGCCCAGCTCATGGTAGTGCTTGATTTCGGCAATCACCGAGTCAACCGAGCGCTGCCGGTATGGCGCGAACATGCGGCTCGTAGTGCAGAAGCTGCAGCGGTAGGGACAGCCACGTGAGGTCATGATATCTGCCGCCTTGACGGGGGTCTTGAGCACCGAGTAGTCAGGCCATGGAATGGAGTCCAGGTCGCACACGGGCTTGCAGCGCACAATCTTATCAGTAATGCGGCCCTCAAGCACATCCAGGAAGGCGCCCTCTCCCTCGCCCACCAGCACCTGGTCCGCATGGGCGGCGGTCTCTTCCGGTATGGCTGTGGCGTGTATGCCGCCAATGATCACACGTGCATGCCCCTGCCTGTGGAAGAGGTCAGCCAGGTCATAGGCGTGCGGCGCACTGGAGGTCATGGTATAGAGGCAAAGCACGTCGGTTTTCTCGAGAAGGCGGTCCATGTCGAACGTGCCGTTGAGCTCCTCGTATGCCTCCACGTAATGGCCAGCACGCCGAGCAATGCCCGCCAGGATGAGCGGTCCCGTGATGGAGTCTGGCGTCCCGTAGACGCGGGCACCCCATTGGTAGGGCTTGAGCCTGCGCAGCCATGAGGCGGGCGTGATAAACGTAACAAACATGATGCCTCCTTGACACGAAGCCATGAGAGAAGATTCCCGAGAAGCGCTGGCTCAACGGGAGCACCAAGCGAGCGGCATAGCACAAGTTGCGAGCGGCAATAAACTACCGGTGGGCGGTGTCATCTATGCCTTCGCCAGTAGGCAAACAGTCGTAGGCGATAGTGTTGGAGTTCTCTTCTAGGCGCGTATGTCCGCGACCGTCTGGCGCTCGACCAGCGTGCCCGCAATCCTTATCTGCTGGATGTGGTAGTTGGGGCTTGTGCTGAGAAGCGCCTGCTCAAAAGCGCGGCGCCCACGCGAGAAGAGGTCAAAGCGCACGGTCGTAAGCCGGTTGTGAGGAACCGACGCCGTGAGGGAGTCATCCACGCCCACCACGCTCACGTCCTCGGGCACGCGTCTGCCGGCATCCTCGAGCGCCGCAATCACCCCTAGCGCCATCTGGTCGTTCGCAACGTACACCGCAGTCGCGTCCCTGTCGGGCGCAAGCGCAGCGCCTGCCTCATAGCCAGCGTCGGCTGTCCAGTCACCATGCAGCGGCTCGACCACGTTGAGGCCGCGAACTTCAAGGGCGTCCCTCCAGCCCCGCTCGCGGAAGTTCGAGTCGACGGAGTACGGGGGGCCCGCAACAAACCTGATTTGCTTGTGTCCATGCGAGATCAGGCGGTCCATGACAAGCATCGAGCAACCGTACTGGTCGGAGTCGACTGTAGTGCAGTACGGATGCTCGTACATGGTGAGGAGCACGGTCCCAAACCCAGGGTTGGGACGAAAGCTATCAAAGTCCTCGGCCTTGATGCTCATGCTCATGATCATGGCGTCAACAGGCAGAACGAGCATGCGCTTTGTCATCTGCTCGAGCGAGACGGGATCATCGCCCCCCATCTCAACCATCGTAATGGCATCACCATGCTCGCGAGCGGCGGTCACGATGCCATCGAGCGTCGAAAGATTACCAAACTGCATGATGTTATAGATGCAAAGGCCAACGGAGCGGTAACGGCCACTTCTCAGCGAACGGCCGGCGAAGTTGGGCCTGAAGCCAAGTTCGTCCATCGCACGCTGCACTGCCCTGCGCGTCGACTCGCTCACATTGGGCTGACCGTTGGCTACGCGCGAGACAGTCTGTTGCGAGACGCCGGCCCTCTCGGCAACGTCGGCCATGGAGACAAAGTGCCTCGATGAGTCGAGACGTGTCACGCCCATGCTGAATCCCCCTGCCACGAAAGCCCTGTCAGCCCCATCTGACAACCGCCTGCCGCGACCATCTTGAATCTCGGCAACTGGCCGTCTTGGGTACGTTAACATAACCCTGCCCACATTGGAGCAGAATGACGTATATTGCAGGCTCAACGGTAATTATTGCACATGGAAGGAAAGCCATGGTCAGCTCGGATGTCCTTTGTTGTCTGCCATCGGGGGAGCAGGTCCACGTCTTCACGATAACCACCCCGCAAGCGAGGGTTCGTCTCATGGAGTTTGGGGCAGCGCTACTTTCCATTGAGGTTCCGGATGCCCTGGGCAGGCAGGCAGACGTGCTTCTCGGCCTTGCGTCCCTCGCAGACTACCGTGACAACCCCGCATGTCACGGCTCTACCATAGGCCCCATTGCAAACCGCACTGACAAAGCCGAGATAACCCTGGGCCCGGTTACGTGTCATCTTGCGAGAAACAACGGCCCAGACATGCGGAACAACCTTCACACGAGCCTTACCTCGGGACTTCACAAGCGCCTCTGGCGTGGTGTTGCCACCGAGAAGGAGAACGCCATGAGTCTCACCTGTCCCCTTGCAGACGGGGAGCTGGGCCTTCCGGGCAACCGCACGTTCACGGCAGACGTCTCCCTTGTGGACCTTCCGAACGACACAACGCGGCTTACCGTCTCATATGCCTGCAAGACGGATGTCCCCACCTTTGTCAACATGACAAACCACAGCTACTTCAACCTTGCCGGCCACAACGCCGGCTCTACCATGGATACGATGCTGCGCCTGGAAGCGGACAGCTTCCTTCCCATCAGGGAGGACTCGGTTTCCACTGGCGAGATACGCCCCGTTGACGGCACTCCCTTTGACTTCCGCAAGCCAAAGGCGATAGGCCGGGACATCGACGCCGATGACGAGCAGCTGCATCGTGCGCATGGCTACGATCACTGCTTCTGCATCACCGGATGGCGGCCGGACGTGCGGGAGCGCCTTGCGCTCTCTGCGTTCGAGCCTTCGACCGGCCGTTCGCTCGAGATTCGCATAACTACGCCGGGGGCCCACCTCTACACCGGTAACTGGCTCGACGATGCGCACGCAAAGGGCGGAGGCAGCTACGGGCCTCGCAGCGGTTTTGCATTTGAGCCAGAGTTCTATCCGGATTGCGCACACCACCCCTCGTGGCCTCAGCCAGTCTGCACACCCGAGCAGCCATATTCGCAAAGGATCGTCTATCAGTTTGGCGTCGTTCCACGCTAAGTGCACAGGCATGGTTAGCAAGGTGAGGGGACCAGAACCTCTCATTGCGTTGTTTTTTGCCCCGGCACGCCGGAGAGAGGAGAACGAGATGGACGGGAGCCAGGTCACCATGAGGGAGAGCGAGGAGGGGCTGCATGGGCTTTTCGCGCGGGAGCTGGGAGAGCCGCGAGGCGGAGGGCGCCTGCTTAGGGTGCACGCGCCAGGCCGCTCGGAGATAGCGGGCAATCACACAGACCACGAGGGTGGACACGTCATTGCCGGCGCGCTCGACGTTGCCGTGGACGCGCTTGCCAGGCCCAACGGTACAAGCACCGCACGCCTGGCAAGCAAGGGATATCCAACGGTCGAAGTGGCTCTGGATAACCTCGAGGTTCGCGAGGACGAGAAGAACACCACGTCAGCGCTCGTAAGGGGCATGGCGTTCAGGATGGCACAGGACGGCCGCAAGCCCGAGGGCTTCGACATGGCCATGACGAGCACCATCCCCATAGGCGGCGGTCTTTCCTCCTCGGCCGCCGTCGAGGCAGCACTTGGCCGCGCGATGGAGGCCCTCTGGGAAGGTCGCAGCTATGACGCGCTTGAGATGGCACGCATGTGCCAGTTCTCCGAGAACGTCTACTTTGGCAAGCCGTGCGGCCTCATGGACCAGGCATCGGTGTGTCTGGGCGGACTTGCCTTTATCGACTTCGCGATTCCCGAGGATCCGCGTGCCAGGCGACTCGAGCTCGACTTCGAGGACTTGGGCTACGCCCTCTGCCTTGTGGACGTGGGCTCCGGCCATGCAGACCTCACCGATGCGTACGCCGCCATGCCACAGGAGATGCAGGCGGTGGCGGCTGCATTTGGCAAGCATCGCCTCTGCGAGGTTGATGGGGATGACTTTGATGCGCACGTTCCCGAGCTACGCCGCGACCTCGGTGACAGGGCCGTGCTGCGTGCCATCCACTACTGGCGTGAGAACAAGCTCGTCGACAAGCGCTGGGAAGCGCTCAACGAGCCCGATATCGACGCGTTTCTCGCCTACACGCGCACGTCTGGCGCAAGCTCGGCGATGTTTCTCCAGAACGTCTCGTGCGGCATAGAGAGACAGCCCGCCATGGTTGCCCTCGGTCTCGCCGAGCGCGTCCTCGACGGGCGTGGGGCCACGAGGATCCACGGCGGGGGCTTTGGAGGAACCATCCAGTGCTTCGTACCGCTCGACCTGGTCGAGGAGTTCAAGGACCACATGGACGCTTGGCTCGGCGCTGGTTCCTGCAGGCACTACCGAATCTCCGACAGGGGGGCGCTCGCGCAATGGGAGTAGGAGGCGTGTCTACGTGCGAGAAGGTCGTGGGCCTTCTTAGCGCGGCCACAGGGATTGTCGACTACGCAGCCATGCGCGGGCTCATTGGCTGGGGCGATCGCGTGTGGGCGTACAACACAGTCATCGAGGCCGTGGGCGCCACGGGTCCTGGGCCAAGCGATGCATGGGTTCTGGCCAAAGGGCCAGACTCCCCTGCTGTCTCGTCGGGGGCAACGGCCGAGACGCCCGACGAGCTTCTCGCCACGCTTGCCGAGGCTGCCGTGGCCAACGGTTGCACGGCAGACACCGCAAGTGGCAGGGACCGCATTGCCATGCGCGTGATGGGGCTGCTCATGCCCAAGCCGTCCGAGATCGAAGCCACCTTCAAGGGACTTCTCGCAGAGGGCGGGCCAAAGGCCGCAACCGACTGGTTCTATCGCAGCTGCTGCGAAGCTGGATACGTGCGTCGCACGGCCGTTGCCAAGAACGTCTGCTGGGACACGCAGACGGACTGGGGCTCTCTCGAGATCACCATCAACCTCTCCAAGCCCGAGAAGGACCCGCGCGAGATTGCGGCAGCGGGCAAGGCGTCCGCGGACGAGAGATACCCCGCCTGCCAGCTCTGCATCGAGAACGAGGGCTACCCCGGACGCGGGGCGGCGGACCCCATGGGAGCACATCCCGCCCGGCAGAACCTGCGAATCGTCCCCATACGGCTGGGCGGCGAGCGGTGGGGGCTCCAATACAGCCCCTACGCATACTTCAACGAGCACTGCATCGCCATGAGCTCGGTTCATCGCCCCATGCACGTCGACCGCGCTTCTCTCGCCTGTCTGCTCGACTTTGTCGACCTGCTGCCAGACTACTTCATTGGGTCCAACGCCGACCTGCCCGTTGTTGGGGGGTCCATCCTCTCCCACGACCACTTCCAGGGTGGCGCACACGTCTTCCCCATGATGCTTGCCAAGACGGCAGCGCAGTTCTCGCTGCCGGGCTTCCCGGACGTCTCCGGCGTGGTGCTTCGCTGGCCCCTCTCGGTCCTGCGTCTAACGTGCGAGAGCCGTGACGAGCTGCTTGACGCGTGCGACCACGTGGTACAGGCATGGCGCTCGTGGAGCGACGAGTCTGTGGGCATAACTGCGCATGATGCTGACGGCACACCACACAATACGGTAACGCCCATCGTGCGCCGTGTGGGCAGCGATGGCAGCGCTGGCGGCAACACCTACGAAGCCTATCTTGCCCTGCGCTGCAACGTCACGAGCGCAGACCACCCGCTCGGCGTCTTCCACCCACATGAGGAGTGGCACCACATCAAGCGCGAGAACATAGGGCTTATCGAGGTCATGGGTCTGGCCATCCTGCCACCACGCCTCGTAGGCGAGCTCGGTCGCGTGGAAGGGCTCCTGCTTTCTGGCGCGAGCGAGGAGCAGATGGCCGCCGATCCCCTCGCCTCCTCTCATGCCACCTGGGCGGCCCAGTTGGCCGGCGAGAACCCCAACCTTAACGTTGGCAACGTGCGCCAGGTTGTGCGCGATGGTGTTGGGCTGGTCTTCTCGCACGTCCTTGAGGACGCCGGCGTCTTCAAATGGGACGATGCCGGTCGCGCAGCTCAGATGCGCTTTATTGCCTCGCTGTAGGCGCTGGCGGGCTACGCCGCTTAGCCACCTCGGCTGCATGCCGAGGTGGCTTTTTGGTGAGGTGGATACGAGTGTGGCCGGCTGAACACAGGCAGAGGGTCGCCACGGTCCGAGAAGTGCTTCTCTGTACAACGATGCCGCAGATTCCAGACGGTTACGGCTGCCGGCCGCCTTTCACACGTGACAACCTTCTCGGAAATTCCGAACGGTTACAGCCGGCTAACCGGCGAGATCCCACGACACGCAAGCGGCAAGGCACCGACCACAAAAGCCCGCCCCGGGCACACGCACGCCCAAGGCGGGCCTTCGGGATGCGCCACCCAGAGAGGGGGTTCCAGGTGGCGCGGGAGGGGGGCTTACTTCTTCTGGACGTACTTCAGGCAGTCGAGCGTAACGGCGGTAAGGATGATCACGCCAGAGAACACGAACTGCAGGTTGGTGTCGATGCCCAGGATGGTCAGGGAGTAGGTGAGGGCGGTGAAGATGAGAACGCCGACCGTGACGCCAGATATCTTGCCGATGCCGCCGGTGAACGAGACGCCACCGACAACGCAGGCCGCAATGGCATCCATGTCCCAGCCCTGTCCATACGCCGCAGAGCCAGAGCCTACCATGCGCATGCACTCGAGCCAGTCGCCAAAGCCATAGAGAATGCCAGCCATCACAAAGGCAAGAAGCGTCACCTTGAAGACGGAAATGCCGGAGACAGCCGCAGCCTCGGGGTTGCCACCAACTGCGTAGAGGTTCTTGCCAAACGCAGTCTTGTTCCAGATGAACCACACGATGGCGATGGCAGCCACAGCCCACAGGATGATCGTGGGAAAGCCGTTGACCCTCGGAATGACCATGTTGGGGATGGCAGGCTCGATAGAGCCAAACGAGACGCCCTTCGTGGCATACGTTACCAGGCCAAAGATGATGAGCATGTTTGCCATGGTCGAGATAAACGGGTGCATCTTGAACCGAGCGGTAAAGAAACCTGCAATCGAGGTGAATAGTGTGCAGAGCGCCACACACACCACAAGGGCAAGGATGATGCGCGCCACCAGGGGCAGGCCGGTGAAATCGAAGGCATGCCCAAAGACGGTACCGGTGTTGATGCCCTGATGCATGATGATCGTGGCTGCCGTCATGCCCATGCCCATCATGCGGCCAATGGAGAGGTCGGTGCCCGTGAGCAGGATGAGTCCGGCGACGCCAAGCGCAAGGAACATGCGCGGGGACGCTTGCTGGAGGATGTTGAGCACGTTCTGGTAGGTGAGCAGCTGCGTGCCCTTCACGACGGGCGTGATGGCGCACAGGAAGATGAACACCAGAAGGATGACGATATAAAGGCCGTTCCTGAGAAGGAACTGCCTGCGGTCAAACGTGTACTTGTAGTTCTCCCACTTCTGGGCGTAGCGCTCCGGAAGCGTGAACTTGGACATGCGGAGAAGGTCAATCAGGTGGTACTCGTAGCTAAAGGCCGCATGCTCGCGGTCCTTTATCTGCTGGATCTCCTTCTCGTAGACAACCTTCGCATCGAACTGGCGGTTCTTGTAGACGTAGTTCTCGTCCTTGACCTCTGCGCGGTCCGAGAGCCCAGCCAGGTTGGCGCGGTGCTCTTCCTCGAGGGTCTTGAGGCTTGCCTGGTAGCGCTCCTTGGCAAGCACGCGCTCCCGCGCGCAGCTCTGCCGCACGGGATCGAGGTACTCCTTTGCGTAGTGCTCCTCGAGGTACGCCTCAGCTTCCGAGACAAGCGCTGCAACCTCTGCCTTGTGGGTTGCCTCGACAGACCTGGCCGTCTCAAGCTGGGCCTTGTACCCAGAGATGGCCTGCTCGCGCTCCTCCTTCGAAAGGATGCGATCGCGTTTGGCCGCGTCGATGTCGCCCTGCAGCTTCACGGCAAGGGCCGTGCCGTCCCGACGTAGGTCATCAATCTTTGCCTGAATTGCCTTGACGTGCTCGTCAATGGGCGCAAGAAGCTCTCGCTCCTCCTTGGCCGTAAGCACCTTATCCCCTTGAGTTGCCATATGTGCTCATCCCCTTACAGGTACTTCGCGCTCAGGCGCAGGAGCTCTTCCTGGTTGGTCTCCCGTGTGTTTACGATTCCGGAGAGTCGCCCATTCGACATGACGCCAATGCGGTTTGTGATGCCGAGAATCTCGGGCATCTCGGAGGAGACGACGATGATGGTCTTTCCCTGCTTGGCCATCCCAATGATCAGCTCGTAGATCTCGTACTTCGCACCGACGTCAATGCCGCGCGTAGGCTCGTCCATGAGAAACACCTGCGGTCCCCGCTCCAGCCACTTGCCAAAGACGACCTTCTGCTGGTTGCCGCCAGAAAGGCTCGAAATCATGTCATCGGGGCCCATACACTTGGTGTTCATGAGCTTGATCTCGTCGGCTGTGGCATTCACCATCTTTGGGTCGGAGAGCGCGATGCCGCTTCTGTAGCGGTCAAGGCTCGCAATCGTGGTGTTGAACGTGAGGTCACCCTTGAGGAAGAGGCCGTTTGCCTTTCTCTCCTCGGTGATGAGGGCAAACCCATGCTCCATGGCCTCACGTGCGTTTGCGAAATTCATAAGGTGATCGCGGAAGTACACGCGACCGGCAGCACGCGTACGGACGCCGAAGATCGTCTCGAGAAGTTCCGTCCTGCCGGCACCCACAAGGCCATAGAGGCCGAAGATCTCACCCTTCCTCACGTCGAAGGAGATGCCTTGGAGGTAGGGCGGGTACTTCGTAGAGAGGTGCCGTATAGAGAGCACCGTTTTGCCGGGCGCGTTGTCCACCGGCGGGAAGCGGTTCTCAAGCGAGCGGCCAACCATGGCCGCAATGAGCTCGTTCATGGTCGTCTGCGACGTGGGCCTCGTCATCACGAGCTTGCCGTCGCGAAGCACGGAGACCTCATCGCAGATCTCGAAGACCTCGTCCATCTTGTGGGAGATGTAGATGAGGGAGATGCCCTGCTCCTTGAGCATGCGCATCATCCCAAAGAGCTTCTCGACCTCCTGCGACATGAGTGAGGAGGTGGGCTCGTCAAGCACGATGACCTGCGCGTTGTATGAGATTGCCTTTGCGATTTCGCACATCTGGCGCTGTGAGACGGACATCTTTCGCATGGGCTGGTCAAGGTCGACGGTCATGCCCAGGCGACGGAAGAGCTCGGCTGCCTCCTTGCGCATGAGGCCCTCGTCCACCATGCCAAACGCGTTGACGGGATAGCGCCCGAGAAAGAGGTTGTCAACGACGCTGCGCTCCAGACACTGGTTGAGCTCTTGGTGGACCATGGCGATGCCGTTCTCCAAGGCATCCTTGGGACCAGAGAAGCTCACTTCTCGTCCGTTGAGGATGATGGTCCCCTCATCCTTCTGATAGGTTCCAAAGAGGCACTTCATCATGGTGGACTTGCCTGCGCCATTCTCGCCCATAAGGCCCATGACCGTACCGCGCCTGAGGTCGAGGTCAATGTGGTCGAGAACCTGGTTTCGCCCAAAGGATTTGCACATCCCGCGAATCGACAGCACAACGTCGTCCCCGCTGTCCGTCATGTTCCCCATCCTTCCTGCGCTGGCGCTCTAAAAGGTGCGGGGGGACTCCCCCCGCACCGGGCGCGCACAGCCAACTGCAAACGTGTCGCTACTAGCTCAGGAGCGAGGTGTAGGAGGAGGCGTTGTCTGTCTTCACCATGTTGATGGCGAACGCGTCGTACTCGCTGGGGTTGCCAAGGCGGTTCGTGATGTTGGACTCGGTCTGGCCGTCTCCGCCGATGTAGTCGACGTTGAGGTTGAGCAGCTTGTCATACTGCTGGAGCAGCGGCTGGTACGTGGAGGACAGGAAGTTGTCCGCCGCATTGTAGATGTCGAGCCAGACCTTCTTGGGAGCAGACTTGGAGGAGTCAAGCTGCTTGGAGACGCCGTCGTAGGTCTTCGTGGAGTCCGTGAAGTCCGTGTAGTTGTCCGCGGTGACGGCGACGTTGATTGCGTAGTAGGAGCGGTCGGCCTCGACGTACTTATAGAGGTCCTCGGTCAAGACGTTGCCAGCGTCATCGGCCTTAGCAATGCCGGTGTTGATGTCGACGCCGTCGAGGGAATTGCGAAGCAGGCGAAGGGTGAGGTAGGCTTGGACGTCGGCATGCTGGCTGATGGTGCCCGCGTAGCCGTCGGCGATTGCCGCAACGGCATCACTGTTGGCGTCGTAACCAAAGGTCGGGACTTTGTTGTCCTTGGACCACGCGTTGTACATCGACATGCCCATGCCGTCGTTGTTGGAAACGATGATGTCTATCTGGTCGCCAAACGAGGAGGCCCAGGTGCCAATGGCGTTGCCGGCCGTGGCGGCATCCCACGTGGCGCCTGCGGAGTTCTTCATCTCCTGGGAGGCAAGCTCGCGTACGATATAGGCCTTGCCGCCAACCTCAAGCTTGCCGTCCTGGACGAGCGAGGAGGAACCGTCGGTGTTGGTGCCGACGGGGTCGGAGACAGCCTTGCCGTCCTTCTCGACGGCGGTGCCAAGCGTGCTGCGAACGCCGCGAGTACGGGCGATGGAGTCGTTGTGACCCACGTCACCGATGGCAAGGACGTAGCCGATGACGCCGTCGCCATTGCGGTCGAGAGATGCGATGTTCTTCTCGATGTAGTCCTTGACCATCTTGCCTTGGGCCTCGCCGCCCTGGTTGGCATCGAAGCCGACGTAGTAGGTCTTGTCGTTGAAGTTAAGGGCAGCGGTGTCGAGCTCGCCGGTCGAGCTGTTGGACGGCTGGCGGTTAAACCACACCAGCGGCTTGTCCTTGTTGGCCACGGTGCCAGAGGAAGCGCCGGAGGAGGAGCCGGTGCTGCTGCTGGAGCCGCCACCGCAGCCCGCGAGCACGCCGACGCTGGCAAGGCCCATTGCGCCAAGGCCACAGACCTCCAAAAACCTACGACGAGACATTTCCATGGGTTTTCTCCCTTTCCCCTCGGTTCGCGCCCCGTTGCGCGAACCTTGTTTATAAGTACGTTAATACCTCTTTGAGCTGTGGTTGTTAACGTTCTCATTTGTTCGACCAATGGTTGCGTACGTGGGGCGGGCGGCTGTCTTTGAGGTCCTCTGAGGCCGTTTTTGTGCACAGGGCAGGGTTCTGCACTTCCGCCTGAAACGACAGCGACTGTGCGGCCCGCACGTTCTTCTGGACCCACGCAATCGTCGCATCGCAAAAAGCTTTCCTGCGGAAATGTCGAGAACGCCGTCACTTGTGCGGCCCGCGCGATCGTATGGAGTCACACAGTGGTTCGGAGCCACACTACCGACGCGCCGAACTCCCGAATGGCTGCCGCCCGGCAAAGTCTGTAGCCGCTTTTGACACTAAAAGACAGTAATGCCTTAGAGGCTGCTTCGCGTTTCACCAACTTAGCCTCTTGATAGGTGATAGAAGTCACCAGCAGCCGTTCGCTTCATTAGGCCATGATCGATTAACTCTCGCCTTAGATAGGCATAGTCGCTATAAAACTCAAGCAATATCGAATTGACTTCCTCCTCTGTGTAGGAGGTGTTCTCATCAAACTTCGCAGCAAAATAGAGCCTCATGGCCTCCCGGTCCTTCTCCCTCCGTGGTATTGTGGCTAACCTTCCATCGACCATAAACCGATCTGTAAAGCTCTTGATTCTGTCTCTCTCCACGCGATCCTCCTAGGTCCAACTCATTAGTCATGACGCGGATGGGACAACGCTGAACGTATTGACTGGCATTAACAAGCAAGAACTTACTAAGCCTGTCCCTTTTATCGTTATTATACGCATTGGTTTACAACGTCAGAGAGGAAAGGCCCGTGGCAGCAGAGCCGTCACGGGCCTGAGAGACGCCATTCGCTGAGAAAATCGTCTTCCCTACGCGAAGTCGGCAATCTGTGAGCGGAGCTGCTCGATTGCCTGCTCGAGCTCTTCGGCGCGGTCTCGCTTCTTCTGGATGACCTCGGGGGCAGCCTTGGCAACGAAGCCCTCGTTAGAGAGGGTCCTTCTCGTGCCATCAAGCTCCTTCTGGGCACGCGCGAGCTCCTTCTCCAGGCGCTTGCCCTCGGCCGCGAGGTCGACCAGCCCACCGAGCACCACGAAGATCTCGAGCGAGCCGTCGGCCACGGAGACCGAGCCCGCGGGCTTCACCTGCTGGGCACCAAGCGCCAACTGGTCGACGTGACCCACACTGCTGATGAAGTCGCGCTGGGCCTCCAGGACGGCCACGTCCTCTGGCGCAGCACGCACGCACACGTCGAGCTCTGCCTTGGGCGACAGGCGATAGCGGGCACGCGTGGAACGCACGGCCGAGACCACGCGGCGCGCAAGCTCGAAGTCATGCTCGGCCTTGTCGTTCACAAAGGTGGCGAGGTCAGAGGGCTCGGGCCAGGCGGCGGTCATGAGGAACCGGGCGGAGTGGTCGTCCAGGCCGCTTGCGGGCAGCGCGTCCCAGATGCTCTCGGTGACAAAGGGCATCACGGGGTGCAGCAGGCGCATCGAGACATCCAACACATAGACGAGGTTGCGCTGCACATGCAGGCGCTCCTTGGGCGCACCATGGAGCAGGCGACCCTTGCAGAGTTCGATGTACCAGTCGCAGACCTCGCCCCAGAAGAACGACTGCAAGCCGCGGGCATAGTCCCCAAACTCGTAGCCCTCAAGCTGACGCGTGGCAGCATCCACGGTACGAGCGAGACGCGAAAGCATCCAGGCGTCCTCTGCCGTCTCGGCCACAGGCGCGCCGGGCGTGTAGCCGTCAAGGTTCATCTGGACGAAGCGGCTGGCGTTCCAGATCTTAGTAACGAAGGAGCGGGCCTGCTCGGTGCGCGGGCTGTCGATGAGCTCGTGCGTCTTCTTGTCGAGGTTGGCATCGAACTTGACGTCCTGGTTGGTCGTGATGAGGGTGAGCAGGTTGTAGCGCATGGCGTCGGCGCCATACTTGTCCATGAGCGCCATCGGGTCCACGCCGTTGCCCTTGGACTTGGACATGCGGCTGCCATCCTTGGCAAGGATGGTGGCGTAGATGTACACGTCGCGGAACGGCACCTCGTGCGTAAAGTAGAGCGAGCTCATGATCATGCGAGCAACCCAGAGGGCGATGATGTCACGAGCGGTCACGAGGACCTTCGTGGGATGGTGCCCCTCCATCTCCTCGGGGTGGTCGGGCCAGCCCTGCGTGGCGAAGGTCCATAGCTGGCTTGAGAACCAGGTGTCAAGCACGTCCGGATCCTGGCGCACGTGATGTCCGCCGCACTTGGGGCATACGTCGGTGTCCTCCATGAGGGCGTCCTCCCAGCCGCAGTCCTCGCAGTAGAACACGGGGATGCGGTGGCCCCACCAGAGCTGGCGGCTGATGCACCAGTCCTTGAGGTTCTCCATCCAAGTGAGGTAGGTCTGGGCCCAGCGTTCGGGATAGAACTTGACCTCACCGTCCTTGATGACCTTGGTTGCCGGCCCCTTGAGCTTGTCGACGGCAACAAACCACTGCTCGGAGAGCCAGGGCTCGAGTGCGGTGCCGCAGCGGTAGCAGTGCATGACGGAGTGCTCGAGGTCCTCCACGTGGTCGAGAAGGCCGTGCTCGTCGAACCACGCCACGATGGCCTCGCGTGCCTCGTCGCGGTCCATGCCGGTGAACTCGCCGTAGCCGTCCACGATATGGGCGTGCTCGTCAAGGATGTTGATCTGCTCGAGGTTGTGCGTCTCGCCCATGGCAAAGTCGTTGGGGTCGTGCGCGGGCGTGACCTTCACGAAGCCGGTACCAAAGTTCTTGTCGATATGCCAGTCGGAGAAGATTGGAATCTCCCTGTTCACGATGGGGAGCATCACGGTCTTGCCCACGAGCTTGGCCTTCTCCGGGTCCTCCGGCGAGACGGCCACGCCGGTGTCTCCCAGCATGGTCTCGGGTCGCGTGGTGGCCACGATGATGTACTCAATGCCGTCAACGGGCTCGGTGAGCGGGTAGCGCAGGAACCAGAGATGACCCTTCTCGTCCTGGTACTCGGCCTCGTCGTCCGAGATGGCGGTGTCGCACACGGGGCACCAGTTGACGATGCGCTTGCCGCGGTAGATGAGACCGTCGTGGTACCAGTCGCAGAACACCTTGCGAACAGCACGGCTGAACTCGGGGCTCATCGTGAACTTCTCGTCGTCGAAGTCGATGGAGCAGCCCATGCGCTTAATCTGCGAGACGATCGTGCCACCATACTCGTGGGTCCAGTCCCAGCAGGCGTCGAGGAACTTCTCGCGCCCCATCTTGAGGCGAGACTTGCCCTCGCCCTTGAGCTTCTTGTCCACCTTGGTCTGCGTGGCGATGCCGGCGTGGTCGGTGCCCAGGATCCAACGGGTGGAACGGCCACGCATGCGCATGTAGCGGATGAAGGTGTCCTGGATGGAGTCATCCATGGCGTGGCCCATGTGCAGGATGCCCGTCACGTTTGGCGGCGGGATGACAACGGTGCAGTCCCCTACGCCCTTGCTGCGACGGTAGCAGCCAGCATCAACCCACTTCTGAATGAGCTGGGGCTCGGCCTCTTGCGGACTGTAGGTCTTGGGCATCTCTTCCACGATATGGTCCTCTCGAACACAGCCATGCGATGCGCTTGTGGCACCTAGATTGCAGCTTTCCAGCTTAGCACAGGCGTATTGGGCTAACCCCACGCGTTCGGCTATCATCAAAGCGTTGATGCAGGAGCACGCAGAAGGGCCACGGAGAAGCACATGGCAGGCACCCCTGAGACGCCCACGTCCAGACTCGAACTGGTCATGGGCAAAGACGCCGTGAGAAAGCTTGCAGACGCGCGCGTGGCGGTGCTCGGCCTCGGCGGCGTGGGGTCTAGCTGCGCCGAGGCACTCGCCCGAGGTGGTGTGGGCTCGCTTGTGCTGGTGGACCGAGACGTTGTGGAGCCAAGCAACATCAACCGCCAGGCCGTGGCATACACAAGCACCGTCGGGCAGAGAAAAACCGACGTGATGGCCCGCATCGTGACAGACATCAACCCCGGGGCAAAGGTTGTGCCCATTCACGTGTTTCTCACGCGAGACAACATCGGAGGCATCTTGGACGGCCTTGACCCACGCCCAGATTTTGTGGTGGACGCAATCGACAACGTGACGGCAAAGCTCGTGGTGGCGCGTTGGTGCCAGGACAGCGGCATGCCCCTGGTCTCCAGCATGGGTGGCGCGAACAAGCTCCACGCGGAACTCTTGCGCTTTGCCGACATCTCGAAGACGCATGGATGTCCCTTGGCCCGCATCATCCGCAAGGAGTGCCGCAAACGGGGCATCCGCAAGCTGCGCGTGCTGTACTCCCCCGAGGAGCCGGTGCGCCCACGGGCGCCCGAGGGTGCAAGCGGCAAGTCGGCAACGCTGGGGACCATGTCGTACCTCCCACCCATCATGGGCCAGATGCTCGCTGGCGACGTGATCTTGACCCTCACGGGACTCGGTGGCAGGGATGTTGGCCTCGGGGCGGATGGCGCACGATGAGGCTTTTCGATGCGCACGTGCACCTGGACTTCTACGCAAACGCGCCGCAGATGGCAGTCCAGGCGAGCGAGCTTGGGCTGTCGCTTCTCGCGTGTACCGTAACGCCGGAAGGCTATCGCCAAGCCGCGCGGGAGCTGGCTGGCGCGCCAAACGTGTCTCTCGCAGGCGGTGCCCACCCCTGGTGGGTGGCAGACGGGCGCGTTGGCGAGAAGGACGTTGACGCACTGGTCGCCATGATGCCTGGGCTGCGCTTTATTGGTGAGGTGGGATTGGACTTCTCGCCTGCGCACGTAGGAGAGAGGGGCAACGAGGCGCAGGTTGATGCCTTCGAGCGTATCATGCGTGCCTGCGTCGAAACCAGCGATCCCATGCACCCCAAGGTGGTCTCGATCCACTCGGTGCGGGCGGCGGGCGCGGTCCTCGACGTGCTGGGGCGAACTGGGGCCGACAAGAGCTGCCATTGCATCTTCCACTGGTTCTCGGGCAGGCCCGAGGAGCTGTGGCGTGCAGCACGCATGGGTTGCTTCTTCTCGTTTGGCGAGAGGTCCCTTGCCACAAGACGCGGGCGCGAGTACGTGCGCGAGGTTCCGGGGGAGCTCCTGCTCACTGAGACCGACCTCCCCGAAGGCGAGGGGGTCCTCGGACATGCCGGCGATATCGCTTCATCGCTCGAGCGTGCCGTCCGCAAGGCCTCCGTGGTACGCGGCGAGGATGTTGGGCCGCTCGTTCTCTCCAACGTCGAAGCGCTCATCGGGTGAGGGTGAGACAAGGGGACTGTCCCCCTGTCTCACATCATGGTAGAGTCATACAGGCCGTTTGAGACGCGGACACGGTCATCCTACAGGGAGCAGCCAGGCAATGAACTCACAGAGCAGAACCCCTGCCACACAGCAGACACAGACGGGCACCTTGCTGGCCACCTCATCTCGCGAGTTGCCGCTCAGCCTCGATGACGTTGTTCTCGTCTTCGCCTGCAACGACCTCTTTGTCCCCTACCTTTCCGTAGCGCTCCAGTCCATCCTGGTGAACTCCTCCCCCGAGCGCCACTACGACATTGTTGTGCTCACACGCGACATCACGCCAAAGAGCATGATTACGCTCACGCAGCAGGCTTCCAAGTATCATGTTGGCCTGGGTTTTCTGGACGTGGACGCCGCTCTGGGCGACATCAGGCTGCCGCACCACGGACACTTTAGGCCCGAGACCTACTTCCGTCTCCTTGCCCCGACGCTTCTCGACAACGTGGGCAAGGCAATCTATCTGGACTCTGACATCGTGGTGTGCAGTGACGTGGCCGAGCTCTTCGACACCGACGTCACCGGCTACCTGCTGGCAGCCACACGCGACGCTGACACCATCGGGCAGATTGACGGCTACGACCCCACGGTCTACTCGTACCTTAAAGACCAGCTCGGCATGGCAGAGCCACACGACTATTTCCAGGCCGGCGTGCTTCTCATGAACCTGGAACAGTTCCGTCAGACCATCACGGCGGAAGAACTGCTCGACATTGCCACGGAGCGCACGTGGCGCTGGCTTGACCAGGATGTTCTCAACAAGGTGGTCAACGGACATTACCGCCGTGTGCACATGAAGTGGAACTACCTTGTGGACTGGCAGTACATGCGCCGCACGCACATCGTGGCGCAGGCGCCCTCCGACATCCAGGAGGAGTACGACGAGGCCAGGCGCGATTATCGCATTGTGCACTATGCGGGCCCTGACAACAGGCCGTGGCTCTACCCTGACTCTGACCTGGCTGGTCTTTTCTGGCAGTATGCAGCAGGCTCGCCCTACCTTGAGTACCTGCGCGACCAGCTCGAGATGTCCCGCAAGACCGTCGACGGTTTGGCTCGCCGCGCCAAGGCCGTGGCCATCTACCGCGGCATCATGCGCGTGTTTGACTACACCTGCCCCGCAGGGACCGTCCGTCGTTGCAAGTTCATCGAGTGCTACGAGAAGCTCGGCGGCTCGGTGGGCTAGAGCGAGCGCAAGTCACCATTCCTGATTGCCCTAGGCTGGATTGCCCCTAGTGGCACCTTCGCGCCGCTGAAAAGTGAACACGATTTCAATCTGCTAGCCCTTCTCTCCGCGTTTTACCAGGAAGCTGGTACGTACCAGTTGAATTCGTGTTCACTTTTGGCTGCGCGAGAGCCTGCTGGGACGAGAAGTAGCTGTTGTGCGTACGCAGAAGAGAGAATTTATGCCAGCAAGCGCCTGCAAAAAGCCCAGCCGGGCAAATTGCCACTGTTGTGCGTACGCAGAAGGGGAAGGTTCTGCCAAGGCCTCGACGTTTTCCCAAATGGGAGAGAAGCCCGTGTCAACAGGCGGGCCTCGTGCGTACGCAGAACACATGCTTTCTGCCAGCTAGAGCCCGCAGGGAGGCCATTCGGGCAGACGGTCCCCCTTGTGCGTACGCACAAGCCGCAAGATACGCCAGGCGGGGCCGGCACTGCGTCCGACCCCGTCCGCAAAGCACCCTAGCGTGCGAGAAGCTCGCGAGCACCGTCCTAGCTCGCGCGATGCTTGGGCAGCAGAGGCTCCTGCCGCACGACCTCGGGCTTCTCGGCACCACCCACACATTCCTTGGTGACGATGACCTTGGTGATGTCGAGGTCGCTGGGCAGGTCAAACATCGTAGACTGCAGCGTGGACTCGCAAATCGCACGCAGGCCACGAGCGCCCGTTCCGCGAACGATGGCCTGGCGAGCAATCTCGTTCAGCGCATCCGGTATGAAATCAAGCTCGACGCCCTCGATTTCGAAGAGGCGTTTATACTGCTTGACCAACGCGTTCTTTGGCCTGGTGAGAATGTCCACCAGGTCTGCCTCCTTGAGCTCCCTCGTGGAGGTAATTACCGGGATGCGGCCAATGAACTCGGGAATCATGCCAAACTTGTGCAGGTCCTGGGGCATGACCTGCTCCATAAGTTCGTCCTCGCCCTGGTCGACGTTCTTGCCAAGCTCGGCATTGAAGCCAATGCCCTTCTTGCCAATGCGATCGGCCACAACCTTGTCGAGACCCACAAATGCACCACCGCAGATGAATAGGATATTGGTGGTGTCGATGTGAATGAGCTCCTGTTGGGGGTGCTTGCGACCACCCTGCGGCGGCACGCTCGCCTCGGTGCCCTCAAGAATCTTGAGGAGCGCCTGCTGCACACCCTCGCCAGAAACGTCGCGCGTGATGGAGAGGTTCTCGGCCTTGCGCGCAATCTTGTCGATCTCGTCGATGTAGACAATGCCAAGCTCTGCCCGGGAGACGTCACCGTCAGCTGCGGAGATGAGTTTGAGCAGGATGTTCTCGACGTCCTCGCCCACGTAGCCTGCCTCGGTGAGGGTAGTTGCGTCGGCAATGGCAAAGGGGACCTCAAGGAAGCGCGCCAGCGTCTGGGCGAGAAGGGTCTTGCCCGTACCAGTGGGGCCAAGAAGCAGGATGTTGCTCTTTGCTATCTCGACCTCCTCCTCACCCTCGGGAACCTCGTCGTTGCCCGAGAGGATGCGGCGGTAGTGGTTATACACGGCAACGCTCATCGCGCGCTTGGCCGACTCCTGGCCAATCACGTACTGGGAGAGTTCGTCGTAAATCTCGTGCGGCGTGGGCAGCTCCTTGAGCGGAAGCGGAGACTCCTCGGCCTCGTCTTCCTCGTATGCAGCAGTGCCATCGGCCTCCTGGATCATCTGCGAGCAGGCGCGGACACACTCGTCGCAGATGTAGACCCCTCCCGGCCCCTGGATGAGCTTGCTCACCTGGCTGCGGCTCTTGCCGCAGAACGAGCAGCGCATCTCGCTGTTGTCGTACGGCCGTCCATTTTCGTTGTCGCGGTCCTGAGCCATGCGTTACTCCTGCTTACCCTGGTCGTTACGGTTGGTGATGACCTTGTCGACAAGGCCGTATTCCTGCGCTTCGCTCGCGCGCATGTAGTTATCGCGCTCGGTGTCGGCATTGATGCGCTCAATGGGCTGGCCTGTGGCCTCGGCGAGTATCTCATTCAGGTGCTGGCGAATCCGCTTGGTCTCATCGGCCACGATCTGGATGTCTGTCTGCTGGCCCTGGACACCAGAGCTGGGCTGGTGGATGAGGATCATCGAGTTGGGCAGCGCGAGGCGCTTGCCCTTGGTGCCGCTGGCGAGAATGGCCGCGCCCATGGATGCAGCCATGCCCACGCAGATGGTGGAGACGTCGGGCTTGATGAAGTTCATCGTATCGATGATGCCCAGGCCAGCGTAGACGTCTCCGCCGGGGGAATCGACGTAGAGCGAGATGTCCTTGTCGGGATCCTGGCTCTCGAGGTGGAGAAGCTGGGCAATCACGAGGTTTGCCGAGTCACGCGTGACCTCCTCGCCGAGAAAGACGATGCGGTCGTTGAGCAGACGAGAGTAGATATCGTAGCTGCGCTCGCCACGCGGCGTCTGCTCCACGACATAAGGAATGAGCGGGATGTTCGTTGGGTTGTGCATGATGCTCCCTTCAGGAGAAATTGCGTACCGTTCCAATGTGCCCCGAACGGCTTGCGCCATCCGGGGCACGACGTCAGTTCACAGGGCCTGCACCATTAGTTCTGGCAGAGGGGCTACTCGGCGTCCTCGGACTTCTCGCCCTCAGGCTCCTTTGCAGCCTCGGCAGCCTCGTCCACGACAGTCACCTGGGCGTTCTCGACCAGCCAGTCGAGGGCCTTGGTGCGCTTGATGGAGTCGCGGATGGCGGGCAGACGACCCTCGGAGCGCCACTGGTCGATGGCCTTGTCAACGTCGGGGACGTTGGCCTTCTCGAACTCGTTGCGGACGTCCTCCTCGGTGACCTCAAGGCCAAGCTGGCGGGCGACGGCGTCAAGCGCCAGGGACTGACGGGCGCGCTCCTCGGCCTGGTCGTGAAGGTCGGCGATGAAGGCGTCGGGCGTGATGCCGCGAGCATTGAGATACATGTCGAGCGAGATGCCGGAACGTTGCATCTGCCCGAGAACCTCCTGGCCAAGCTCGTTGAAGACCTCATCCTGGTAGTCGGCAGGAACCTCGTCGAGCTGCAGGCGCTTGCCCACGGCCTCGACCACGCGGTCCTCCTTGAGGTTGGGGAGGTTGGCCTTCTTGTCCTCGGCGATCTCGTCGCGCACAGCGCTCTTGAACTCGTCGACGGTGTCGTAGCCAAAGCCCTTCTTGGCAAACTCGTCATCAAGCTCAGGCGTGGTGGGACGCTGGATGCCCTTCACCGTGGCCTTGGCCTTGTAGGGGTGCTCGTGGGCGTCCTCGCCCTCCCCATGCTTGACGGTCCAGGCAAGGTCAACCACGTCGCCGACCTTGGCGCCGAGCAGGGCCTCCTTGACCTCTTTGGGGGTCTCTCCGTCAACGAGCGAGAGCGTCTGGCCCTCGCCGGCGAGCTTCTCGGCACCCTCGACGCTCTCGATGTCAGCCTTCACGACATCGCCGTCCTGGGCACCCTCGCCCTCAGGGACGTCCTCGTAGGAGGTGTGATAGTCCAGATAGCGCTTGATCTGGGCGTCGACCTCGGCGTCGGTTACCTCCTCGGGAGGCATGTTGATCTGCGGGGCGTCATAGGAGTCGAGCTCGGCATCGGGGCGAACGCCAATGGCGACGTCGATAACGTAGTCCTGGCCCTCCGCGGCGAGGTCCGCGTCCTTGGCGAACTCCGGGCGACCGACGGGGACGACGTTGAGCTCCTCGAGCATGAGGGGCTCGGCGTCATTCAAGAGGTCGTTGGTGGCTTGGGCGAGCACCGAATCCTTGCCCAGGATGCCGTCGATCACCGGACGGGGAGCGCGGCCGCGACGGAACCCCTGGAAGTTGTACTTGCGCGCAAAGTCCTTGTAGGTCTTGGCAACAGCCGCGTTGACGTCTGCGGCGGGAATGGTGAGCTTTGCGGCAACTTTGTTGTCCTTGGGCTCCTCAGCGGTGACGGTGATTTTCAACGTTCCTCCAGTGTCTCGTCCTCGGTGGGCGGATGCCCACCGTGGTTTCCTGCGCATGCGGCTCATGTGGTGCGGGCGAAAGGACTCGAACCTTCACGGGGTCTCCCCCACTGGAACCTAAATCCAGCGCGTCTACCAGTTCCGCCACGCCCGCATAGTCACACATAGCCTTGCCATAATAGCAAATGCACAGGTCTTGGCCTAGGAAACGAGAAAGAAATCGGTACGCGCACACGAGACCCGTACCCGGGCGGGCAGACGACAGAATACCATGCGGATTTTGGCCGCAACCCCTCTCGCCCCGGCATCATTCGACGAATGTGTTGCCAACTGTCACACAAACGTCACCGAATGTGTGATGCGCACAGGTCGTCACACATTCGACGACGTTTGTGTTGCGAACCGGCGGTTCACGGCCAGCCCCCGGGCCCACTCCCCTACAGATCTTGCAGCGCGAAAGCGTCAAGCGGGCCCTTGCGCAGTGCGGCGATGGCCTGAATGAGCGCCGTGGCTCCAGACATGGTCGTTGCCATATCCACGCCACGGTTCACGGCCTCGCTTCTGATCTTGGCGCCGTCGCCGCGGGAGCTTCCCCCGCGGGGCGTGTTGATGAGAAACGCGATCTCCCCCGCCACCATCATATCGAGCACGTTAGGGCTGCCCTCGCTGATAGGTCGCACGACCTCGCACGGGATGCCCGCCGCGCGCAGCGTCTTTGCCGTACCGCGCGTGGCCACCAGACCGTAGCCAAGATTGCTCAGCGACAGTGCAACCGGTGCAATGGAGCGTTTGTCTCGATCGCACACGGAGACAAAGACCTTGCCGGACATGGGAATCTCGTAGTCGATTGCCTCGCGCGTCTTGGCGTACGCCTTGGGGAAGGTGATGTCGATGCCCATGACCTCGCCGGTCGACTTCATCTCGGGTCCCAGGTGAACGTCGGCGCCCGGGAAGCGGCTCCAGGGCATGACGGCCTCCTTCACCGCATAGTGGCTCGGCGTCCGGTCTTCGGGTGGAAGCCCGAGCTGGGCGATGGTCTCGCCGGACATGATGCGAGCGGCGCAGCGGGCAAGCGACACGCCCGTTGCCTTGGACGAGAAGGGCACTGTGCGGCTGGCACGCGGGTTGAGCTCGATCACGAAGACCTGCTCGTCTCGCACAGCGTACTGGATGTTGAGTAGACCATGGATGTCCACCGCGAGCGCAAGCTTCCGGGTAATCTCTCGCACGCGGCTCACGATAGCGTCTGAGAGCGAGAAGGGCGGCCAACAGCACGCGGAGTCACCCGAGTGGATGCCGCACTCCTCGATGTGCTCGAGAACCGACCCCACGTAGCACTCGGTGCCATCGCAGAGGGCGTCAACGTCCAGCTCGATGGCGTCTTCCAAGAAGGAGTCAAGGTAGACGGGGTGGTCCGGCGAGACGTGCGTGGCCTCTTCCATGTAGGTCCTGAGGTCGTCGTGGTCGTAGACGATGGCCATGCCACGCCCGCCAAGCACATAGCTCGGACGCACGAGCAGCGGGTAGCCAATGCGGCGCGCAACCGCCGTTGCGTCTTCCATGGTCTCGGCCGTCGAGGAGGGCGGGTAGGCAATCTCCAGGCGGTCGAGCAGGCTTGCGAAGCGGTCGCGGTCCTCGGCCAGGTCGATGGCCTCTGGCTGGGTGCCCATGATGGGCACGCCCGCCGCCTTGAGGCGGCCAGCCAGGTTGATGGGGGTCTGGCCACCAAGCGTCACGATGACGCCCACGGGCCTCTCGACCTCGATGACGTTCATGACGTCCTCGAATGTGAGGGGCTCGAAGTAGAGACGGTCGGACGTGTCATAGTCGGTCGAGACCGTCTCGGGGTTGCAGTTCACCATGACCGTCTCGTAGTCCTTGGCCTCGAGTGCGTAAGCCGCGTGGACACAGCAGTAGTCAAACTCGATGCCCTGTCCAATGCGGTTGGGGCCCGCCGAGAGGATCACCACACGGGGCTTCTCGGCCTCGGTGTGCTCGGTGGCGCCGCCGTCCTCGTAGGTGAAGTAGTGGTAGCTGGTGCGAGCGGCAAACTCGCCGGCACAGGTGTCGACGGTCTTCACGAGCGGATGCACACCCACAACCTCGCGCACGGCACGCACGACCTCCTCGCTCGCTCCCGTGAGGAAGGCGAGCTGACGGTCTGAGAACCCAAGTTCCTTGGCCGCAAGCATGTGGTTGTGGTCCAGGCCAACAATCCCCAGTTCGGATATGGTCTTCTCGGCCGAGACAATATCGTTGATGCGGTTCAGGAACCAGAGGTCGATGCGTGTGAGCTCGAAGACGCGGTCCACTCCCCAGCCACGACGCAGCGCCTCGGCAACGTAGAGGATGCGCTGTGGGGTCGGCGTGGCAACGCGCTCCTCGAAGGCATCCTCGTCAAAGGAGCCATTGCCATCGGCACCCAGGCCGGCATGTCCCTGCTCGAGCGAGCGCATGGCCTTCTGGAGTGCCTCTTCGAAGGTCGACCCGATGGCCATGACCTCGCCCACGGCCTTCATGCGCGTGGTGAGGGTCGAGTCCGCACCCTTGAACTTCTCGAAGGCAAAGCGTGGGATCTTGACTACGCAGTAGTCAATCGAGGGCTCGAAGCAAGCAGGCGTTGCCTGTGTGATGTCGTTCGTAATCTCGTCCAGGGTATAGCCCACGGCGAGAAGCGCCGCCTCCTTGGCTATGGGGAAGCCAGTGGCCTTCGAGGCCAGGGCCGACGAGCGGCTCACGCGGGGGTTCATCTCAATCACGATAACGCGGCCGTCATTAGGGTTCACGGCAAACTGCACGTTGGAGCCTCCACAAGCGACGCCCACGCGCTCGAGAACGGCAAGCGAGTAGTCGCGCAGGCGCTGCATCTCGAAGTCGTTGAGCGTCTGGCAAGGGGCCACCGTGATGGAGTCGCCGGTGTGCACTCCCATGGGGTCGAGGTTCTCGATGGAGCACACCACGATGCCGTTGCCAGCGGAGTCGCGCATGACCTCCATCTCGATCTCTTTCCAGCCCTCAAGGCTCTGCTCGATGAGGACCTCGGAGTTGGCCGAGAGCGCAAGTCCCTCTCGGGCAATGTGCACCAGGTCATCGTGGGTGTATGCCATGCCACCACCAGCGCCGCCCAGCGTGTAGGCAGGCCTGATCACCACGGGGTAGCCAATGTCCTCGGCCGCCCGCTCGCACTCCTCGAGCGTATGCGCAGTCTCGGAGCGCGCAACCTCGAGGCCAATGTCACGCATGGCCTCGGCAAAGAGCTCGCGATCCTCGCCGGTCTGGATGGACTTGATGTCGCAGCCGATGACCTCGACGCCGTACTTGTCGAGCACGCCCTGCTCAGCCAGCGCAACGGCGCAGTTGAGGCTCGTCTGGCCACCCATGTTGGGAAGAAGCGCGTCGGGGTGCTCCCTGGCGATGACCTTTGCCACCGAGGCGGCGGTGATGGGCTCAACGTAGGTGCGATCTGCGGTCTCGGGATCCGTCATGATCGTGGCGGGGTTCGAGTTCACGAGCACGACCTCGTAGCCCTCATCACGCAGCGCCTTGCAGGCCTGGGTGCCTGAGTAGTCAAACTCGCAGGCCTGACCAATGACAATGGGGCCAGAGCCAATGATGAGGATCTTCTTGATGTCGGTGCGCTTGGGCATCTAGAAGCGCCTCCCCTCGCGGACGTCGATGGCAAGGTAGTCCTCGCGCCCATCCATGAGGCGCGAGAAGGAATCGAACATGTACGCCGAGTCGTTGGGGCCGGGCTTGGCCTCGGGGTGGTATTGCATCGAGAAGGCCGGCAGGTCGAGGAACTGGATGCCCTCGGGCGTACCGTCATTGAGGTTCACGTGCGTGAGGCGAATGCGGCCGTAGCGCTCGTTCATGGCGACGGGGGCAACATGCATGCAACTCCATGTGAGGAGGCTCTCGGGATGCTCGGCGAGTCCGCCGGAGAGCTCGGGGACAAGCGGGCCAAAGGTCGAGAAGACCGGCCCGTAGTTGTGGTTCTGCGCCGTGATCTCGACCTTGCCGGTGAGGAGGTTCATCACGGGTTCGTTGCCGCCGTGGTGCCCGTAGGGAAGCTTCTCGACGCGGGCCCCTGTGGCCAGGGTAATCATCTGGTTGCCCAGGCAGATGCCAAAGACGGGGAGCTTGCCGAGAATGGCGTGGACGGTCTCGGGCACAAGCGGTACGGTGTCGGGGTCTCCGGGGCCATTGGAGAAGAAGACGCCATCGGGCTCCATGGCCAGGATCCTCTCGGCAGGGGTGTCCCAAGGGACAACCGCGACTTCGATGCCCACCTCGGCCATGCGACGGACGATGCCGGCCTTCTCGCCGCAGTCGACGGCCACCACGCGGTGGCAGGCCTCGTCCGCAGCCCTTACGAGATATGGCTCGTCGCAGGAGACGTCGGCAACGTAGTTGTGCTCGGAGATGCGCGGGGATTCGCGGACGCGGCGGACGAGGCTTGCGGGGTCAAGGTCTGTGGTCGAGATGGCCGCACGCATGGCGCCGCCCTCGCGGATGGCCAGCGTGACGGCACGTGTGTCCACGCCTTCGATGCCCACGATGCCACGGGAGGCGAGAAAGTCCGGCAAGCTTACGACGCTTTGCCAGTTGCTCGGCGTGTAGCAGGCGTCATGGCACACAAGGCCCTTGAGGTGCAGCCTGTCTGCCTGCATGTCCTTCTCGTTCACGCCGTAGTTGCCCAGCTGGGGATAGGTGAAGGTGACAATCTGGCCCGCATAGGACGGGTCGCTCACAATCTCCTGGTAGCCCACCATGGATGTATTGAACACGATCTCGCCGAAGGTCTCGCCCTCCGCGCCAACACTTCGGCCCTCGAGGGCTGTCCCGTCCTCAAGGGCCAGGAGGGCCTCCCGATGCCTGCCGCCGTCGACCAAGAGGTTCACAGCTACACCGCCTTTCCGCGTGCAGCACAGCCGACATGCGCCGAAAAAAGGAGCCGCGCGCAGGGTGCGCGTGCTCCCGAGAGGCTGAGCCGGTATCTGCGCTATGGACGCCTTCTCGGTATCTCGTACCGCTCGTTAAAGGTCCTAGCAAGTATACGGGGCATGCATGTTTCGGGAATTGGAATCAACAAGTCTGCAACAATCCCCGGCGGTCTGCCACAATTATGAATATGTGTATGGTATCCAAACAGTGTGTCTGGAACCCAGCGGATGTGGACGAGCTGGAGACACAGGTGAGCACTACACGTAGATTCCGAACGTATAGCCGGGCTTAAGCGTTCGAAAAAAGCTAACCGTCGAAAAGCCACGAGACAAGGGCTCCGAGCGGAAATCGCACCCAAGCAAAACGGCCCTCCAGCGCATAGCGCGGGAGGGCCGCAAGCAGAGAAGGCCGCAGGCTAGCACACGCCCTGGGCCATCATCGCGTCGGCGACCTTGAGGAAGCCCGCGATGTTGGCTCCAAAGACGAGGTTGCCCTCGTGGCCGTACTCCTTGGCAGCAGAGCTGGCCGCGCGGTAAATGTCGCTCATGATGCCCTGGAGCTTGCCGTCAACCTCATCGAACGTCCAGCTGAGGTGCTCATGGTTCTGGCTCATCTCGAGGCCAGAAACCGCGACGCCACCGGCGTTCGCAGCCTTGCCAGGTGCGAAGGACACGCCGTTGTCCAGGAAGTAGTCTGTCGCATCGCGCGTGGTAGGCATGTTGGCACCCTCCACGACGTAGCGAACGCCGTTGGCAACGAGCTTCTTGGCGTCGTCGAGGCCGAGCTCGTTCTGCGTGGCGCAGGGCATGGCCACGTCACCCTTCTCGCCCCAGGGACGCTCGCCTTCGTGATACACAGCGTTGGGACGCACGGCAGCGTATTCGCTCACACGGCCACGGCGTGCCTGCTTGACCTCGACCAGCGTGTCAAAGTCGATGCCATCGGGATCGTATACGTAACCGTTGGAGTCGGACACCGTGACTACCTTGGCGCCAAGGGACTCCGCCTTCTGGATGGCGTACTGGGCCACGTTGCCCGCACCGGAGACCAGCACGGTCTTGCCTGCAAGCCGATCGTTCTTGTCAGCCAGCATGTGCGTAAGGAAGTACACGGCACCGTAGCCCGTGGCCTCAGTGCGCGCCAGCGAGCCGCCGTAGGAGAGGCCCTTGCCCGTGAGCACGCCGCTCCACTGGTTGCGGATGCGCTTGTACTGGCCAAAGAGGTAGCCGATCTCGCGCGCGCCCGTGCCGATGTCGCCGGCGGGGACGTCGGTGTCGGGACCGATGTGGCGGCAGAGCTCGGTCATGAAGCTCTGGCAGAACGCCATGACCTCGCGGTCGGACTTGCCCTTGGGGTCGAAGTCGGAGCCACCCTTGCCACCGCCCATGGGCAGCGTGGTGAGGGAGTTCTTGAAGACCTGCTCGAAGCCCAGGAACTTGAGGATCGAGAGGTTTACGGATGGGTGCAGGCGCAGGCCACCCTTGTAGGGACCGATGGCAGAGTTGAACTCGACGCGGTAGCCGCGGTTCACCTGCACCTTGCCCTCGTCATCCACCCAAGGCACGCGGAACATCACGACGCGCTCGGGCTCAACAAGACGCTCGAGAAGGGCAGCGCGCTCATACTCGGGATGCGCATCAAGCGCGGGCTGGAGGGTGGTCAGGACCTCCTTTGCAGCCTGGATGAACTCTGGCTGGTCGGAGTAGCGCTCCTCAAGCTCTGCGATGACTCTTTCGGAATACGTCATGTAAACCCCTATTCCTTGATCCTTTAGACCCAATCCAATGGCACGGGATTCCCCGAACGCGCCTAACTTCCAACATCATAGGGTTAGGAGAGAAATGAGCACGAGCGATTTCACGCTCGAATCGCGATGGAAATGTATGGGAAACCTAACGCCGTCCATAAAGCCCACAGAGCCGCCTCAGACGGCAGGAGACGTTGAAGCGGCAGCAGAACTACCCTATACTGCATTACGTTCGGGGCGTAGCGCAGCTTGGTAGCGCATCTGCTTTGGGAGCAGAGGGTCGCTGGTTCGAATCCAGTCGCCCCGACCATGGGAAGCCAAGGGGCCAGGCAGAAGACTTCGCCTGGCCCCTCTCGTATGTCTCGTCCCTATGCCCTCGTCCTCACCAAGAAGCTCCCTAGCCGAGAAGAGCAGCGAGGTCCTCTTCGGGCGTGGCGATGGGCGCAATGCCATACTCGCGCACCAGGACGTCGAGGACGGCAGGGCTCATGAAGGCAGGGAGCGTCGGCCCAAGCTTGATGTTCTTGATGCCAAGGTAGAGAAGGGCGAGCAGGTCTGCCACGGCCTTCTGCTCGTACCAGGAAAGCACAATGGACAGCGGGAGATCGTTGACTCCGCACCCAAAGGCATCCGCAAGCGCAAGGGCGATCTCGACGGCGCTGTACGCGTCATTGCACTGGCCGATGTCGAGAAGCCTGGGGATGCCGTTGATGTCGCCGAGGTCAAGGTCGTTGAAGCGGTACTTGCCGCAGGCAAGGGTGAGGATGACCGTGTCCTTGGGAGCCTGCTTGACGAGATTGGTATAGTAGTTGCGGCCTGGCTTGGCGCCGTCGCAGCCGCCAACGAGGATGAAGTGCTTGATGTCGCCGGCCTTGACGGCGTCAACGACCTTGTCGGCAACCGAGAGCACCGCCGCGCGCGCGAAACCGGTCACGACCTTGGTGCCGCCGTTGATGCCCGTGAGCTGCACGTCCTCGTCGTAGCCGCCAAGCTCCTTCGCCTTCTTGATGACTGGCGTGAAGTCCTTCGTCCCATCGGGAGCTGCGGGGATGTGCACGAGCTCGGGATAGGAGACGACCTCGGTCGTGAAGACGCGGTCCGCATAGCTGGGGCGGGGCGGCATGAGGCAGTTCGTGGTGAACACGAAGGCCGCCGGCACGTTGGCGAACTCCTTCTGCTGGTTCTGCCATGCCGTGCCGAAGTTGCCCTTGAGCTGCGGATAGCGCTTGAGCTCGGGATACGCGTTGGCGGGCAGCATCTCGCCGTGCGTGTAGACGTTGACGCCCGTGCCCTCGGTCTGCTCGAGGAGCAGCTTGAGGTCATGAAGGTCGTGGCCGGAGATGACGATGAAGGGGCCCTTCTTGATCTTGAGGGAGACCTCGGTGGGCTCGGGCATGCCATAGGCGCCGGTGTTGGCTGCGTCAAGCAGGCCCATCACGTCGTGGCTGAGCTTTCCAACCTGCATGGACACGCCGAGAAGCGCCTTGAGGTCGCTCTCGGTAGCAAGGGTGGCGAGGCAGTCGACAAAGGCCTGCTGCGCCTCGTCGCTCACAGACCCAAGCATGCGGGCGTGGTATGCATAGGCAGCGGCCCCACGAAGCCCGAAGAGGGTGAGCGACTTCAGCGAGCGCACGTCCTCATCGTCCGTCCAGACGCGGCCGAGGAGCAGGTCCTGGGCGGCCTCGATGCCGGCTGCCGCGGCAATGCGCTCCTTCTCGGCGCGCACGTCCTGCGTGATTGCGTCGACGGTGTCCTTGGAGAAGTTGACGTTGGTGACGCAGGTGAAGAGTCCGCTGACCATGAGCTTGTCGGCCAGCTGGCTGCGGGTTCCGGCCAGCTTGCAGGTGCAGGCGAGCCCCACAAGCGCGCCCGTAAGCTCATCTTGGGCAAGCGCGACATCAAAGGGCTTGCCGCACACGCCAGCCTTGCCGGTGCATGCCGTGCACGCCGCGGTCTGCTCGCACTGGAAGCAGAACATCTTCTCGTCCATGTGTTTTCCTCTCTCCTTTGGCAGTTCGTTGAGTATCAGTGTGCGAGTCTCCCGGAAAGTGGTATGTTGTGGTCACAACAGTTCCAAACAAATGGGGTGCGACATGCGCGGAGTAGATCCCGAGTTCCTGTGCAAGACGAACCTCTTCCAAGGCGTCACGCCCGAAGAGGCCACCGAGATGCTTGGGTGCCTTTCGGCGTGTCAGAAGTCCTATGCCAAGGGCGACCTCATATGGGTTGAGGGAAGCCCCGTCGCAAGCGTGGGCATCATCCTCGAAGGCGGCGTGCGCGTCGAGGGTGCCGACGTATGGGGCAATGCAAGCGTGATGGGGAGCTTCTCCGCAGGCGAGCTCTTTGGCGAGGCGTTTGCCGCCCTCCCGGAAGAGCCGCTGCTCACGAATGTGGTGGCAACAACGTCGCCGACGCGAGTGCTCTTTATTGACGTGGCGCACATCACGCACAGCTGCCCGAGGGCCTGCCCCTACCACGCACAGGTGGCCGAGAACCTCCTGGCGTCTGTGGCTCGAAAGAACGTGCTCCTTGCGCGCAGGATTCGCGACGCTGCCCCAAAGTCGATAAAGGGCAAGCTCCTCGCCTACCTCTCGACGCAATCGAAGCTCGCGGGATCGCACGAGTTCGACATCCCCTTCACACGGCAGCAGCTGGCCGACTACCTGGGCGTAGACCGTTGCGCGCTCTGCTCGGTAATTGGCGAGCTCGAGCGAGAGGGAAAGCTCACAGCCAGCCGCCGGCATTTCTTGCTTCCTGATGTGACCGGAAGATAGTGGCCCTGGCAGCCCAGGGTTACCCCTATTTGCGCAATGCGGCGGCAACCTCGTTGCGGAGACGTGGGAGAACGTCCGTCTCAAACCAAGGGTTCCTGCTCATCCAGAGCCGGTTCCTAGGCGACGGGTGGACAAGCGGGAAAAATCGCGGCAGGTAGTCTGCGCAGTCGTGGACCACGTCCGTGAGCTTTGCCGAAGACGGAAGCTGCAGGTAGCGTCGCGTGGCATAGGACCCAACCAGCACGGTGAGCCTCACTTGGGGCATCATGGCGAGAAGGGCGGGATGCCACTTCTCGGCAAAGCCTTGGCGAGGCGGGAGGTCACCGGACTTACCCTTGCCGGGATAGTAGAAGTCCATGGGGAGAAGCGCCACGGCGGAGGGGTCGTAGAAGGTTGCTCGGTCGATTCCCAGCCATTCGCGCAGGCGATCCCCGCTCTTGTCGTTCCACGGCATGCGCGTCTCCTGGGCGACCCTGCCGGGAGCCTGGCCAATGATCACCAGACGGGATGTGGACGACGCCGTATAGAGCGGGTCAATGCCGCGTTGCGTGTAGTCCCGGTTCTGCTCGTCTGCTCGAATTGCCTGGTAAATCTCATCGAAGCCCATATACGCATCTGCCATGGGAGAGCCTCCTGCCAACGTTTCCTAAGCATACTGTGCCACAGGTGGAGACGCATAGGTGTTGCAGACACAACGAATACAGAGGCAGGCATCGGGCGGAGAGGGGGCGTCGAGGCATTGCGGGTGATGCGACCCCGGCATTGCAGCCGTAAAACTTGTTGTATACTCTCCATTGCTTCGCGGCGGTAGTTCAATTGGTAGAGCGTCAGCCTTCCAAGCTGATTGTTGCGGGTTCGAGTCCCGTCCGCCGCTCCATGAGACTACAGGTCACGGGCTTGGTACCGTGGCCTTTTTTCGGTTGGCTCTCGGTTATGGGGCCTGTTTGGAACCCTTTTTGGAACTTCAATTCGCACGGGGCACCAGACAAGGTCCAAGCCAACCCGAGGCGATCCTCATACCATACAATGGGGCGGCAGCAACAATAAGGGAGGTTTCGCGTGGGTACGTCTCCGCTCGGCCGCACGCTCGTTATCGCCAACCCCACCGCCAACCGCGGCCAGGGCGCAGAAGGCGCTGCGTTTGTCCAGCGCTTCCTTGATGCATATCGAGATGCCACAACCTCCCACGAGCTCATTCTCACAAAGTCAGCGAGAGACGCGCGGAATCTCGCCCGGGAGGCGAAAGGCTTCGACACGGTTCTCGCCCTCGGCGGAGACGGCGTCATCCACGAAGTCGCAAACGGACTCATGGAGCGTGACGCCGACGACCGTCCGCAGCTTGGCATCATTCCCATGGGTTCCGGCAACGACTACGCGCGTACCCTTGGAATGGCGATAAACGACCCCTCCCGCGCCGTTGCCCAGATCGTCCGCGGCCACGTCACGCCGCTCGAGGTCGGGCGCGTGAACGGCGTGTACTTCACGGAGACGCTCTCCTTTGGGATGGACGCGGCCATCGCACTGGATACCGTGCGCCGGCGTGCCGAGGAGACAACCTCCCAGCATGGCGAGGGGCTCTTCATCACATCGGGCATCCGCATCTTCTCCGAGGGATCCAATGGCTGGACCTGCCGCGCTCGTTTTGACGAGAATCCCGAGGTAACGCTTCCGACCATAATCTTCGCCGTGCAGGTGGGGCCAACCTATGGCGGCGGCTTTGCCGTCTGCCCCGCGGCAGACCCCACAGATGGCCTTCTCGACGTGTGCTACAACGTCAAGATTCCAAGCCGACCATGGCTGCTCGCGCTGCTCGGCCTTGCCCGGTTTGGCAGCCACACAAACTCGAGCTGCGTGAACCTGCTTCGCTTCTCTCACGCAACGATGGACTTCGAGACCCAGCCCCCATGCCAGGTGGACGGAGAGGAGCTCTGTGGGATGCACTTCGAGGTAGATGTTGTTCCCAAGGCGCTGCGGGTCATCGTCCCATAGTCCCATACGTGGCAGCGCGCGGCCACAAGAAGAACCTCCGACGCAGCCCAACGCCACATCGGAGGCTCAATTTAGCTCTTGCCGAAAACCGGGAGAACCGGCACTCCCCTACTTTGCGGCGACCTGAAGCATGGCCTTGACCTCGGTCGCGGTCTTGAGGGTCATGACCTTCTCGGCCAAGGCGTCGGCCTCCTCCTTAGTCCAGAGGGAGAGGATCCTCCTGGTGCGCAGGATCGACGGCGCGGAGACGGAGTATTCGTCCAGGCCGAAGGACACGAGGATGGGGATGAGAAGCGGGTCTGCCGCAGCCTCGCCGCACATGCCAACCATGATGCCGGCCTTGTTGCCCTCGGAGATGATGCGCTTGAGCGAACGGAGGACTGCCGGCTGGTAGACCTGGTAAAGGTAACCAACGCGGTCGTTGCCGCGGTCGGCACACATGGTGTAGCCGATAAGGTCGTTGGTGCCAATGGAGAAGAAGTCGCACTCGGCGGCAAGGTCGTCGGCGATGAGCGAGGCGGCAGGCGTCTCGATCATGGTGCCGACCTGGATGTCCTTGTTGTAGGCCACGCCGCGCTCGTCAAGGTCGCGCTTGCACTCCTCAATGAGGGCCTTTGCCTGGCGGACCTCGTCGATGGTCGTGACGAGCGGAAGCATGATCTTGATGTCACCGAACGCGGACGCGCGCAGCAAAGCCGTAAGCTGGACCTTGTACTGGTCGGGGTTGTTCAGGCAGTAGCGCACCGCGCGGAAGCCCATGAAGGGGTTTTCCTCCTTCTGCAGGTGCAGGTAGGGGATCTCCTTGTCGCCGCCCACATCAAGCGTACGGATGATGACCGGCTTGTCCTTCATGCGGAGGGCGACCTTCTGGTATGCGGAGAACTGCTCGTCCTCGCTAGGGAGCTCCTTGGCGTCCATGAACAGGAACTCGGAGCGGAAGAGGCCGACGCCCTCGGCATCGTGCTCGAGGGCAGCGTTGGCGTCATCGGGATTGCCGATGTTGGCGACAAGGAGCTTCCCATCACCATCACCGGTCACGGTCTCACGCCCACGGTACGCCTCAAGGGCGGCTCGCTCCTCGGCGTACGCCTTGGCCTTGGAGCGGTAGTGCTCGAGGTCGTGGTTGGACGGCTGGCAGATGACCTTGCCATTGGTGCCGTCGACGACGACCATGTCGCCGGTCTTGATGCTGACCGTGGCATCCGCAACGGAGAGGACCGCGGGAATCTCGAGAGCACGGGCTATGATGGCAGAGTGGGAGGTGCGGCCACCGGTCTCGGTAACGATGCCCGCGACGTTCTCCTTGTCGATGTCGGCAGTCATGGATGGCGTGAGCTCGCGCACCACGACAATGGAGTTCTCCGGCAGGGTGGAGAGGTCGACGACCTCCTTGCCGAGAAGGTCGGCGAGAAGGCCGGTCTTAACATCAGCCACGTCGGAGGCGCGCTCACGAAAGAGCTCGTCGTCCATGTTGGCGTACATGGTGTAGAACGTGCCATAGGCCTCGCTTACAGCCTGCTCGGCGCACATGCCGGAATCGATGGAACCAGTGACCATCTCACGGATGCCCTCGTCCTCGGCGAACTCAATGTGGGCGCCCATGATGGCGGCGGCGTCCTCACCCACCGTCTTCTTCATGCGCTCGATCTGAGCATTGGTCTGCTGGACGAACTTCTCGACGGCAGCGCCATAGCGGGCCTTCTCGGCCTCCGGATCCTCCGGTACGTGCGGCGTAAACGAGAGGTCCGGCTCAACAGCGACGCGGGCAACGCCTATGCCGACACCATCAGATGCATTTACTCCCTCATACATTGCAATCCCCCTTAACAGGCCGCAACACGGCCATCTCCCGGAATGCCAGGCGCCCCGCGGGGGCGCCGAAGAGCCGAACACAGTCTAGCGCGTCATTCGTCATCGGAAGAGTCCTTCATGTCATCGCTCCCATCGGCGGCGAGATCCTGGGCCTCGACGCGTGCCCTTTCGATTTTGATGTCATCGGCGATGCTTGCAGGCATTTCGCGACCCATCTTCTTGTAGAGGGCGGTAACGACGCGGTCGATGGTCGAGCGCTTGGCAATGCCCTTGCTCGCCGCAGTAGCAGTACCGCATGCCGAAGCGTAGATGAGGGCGTTCTCGTAGTCCATGCCACGGGTAGCCTTGGCAAGGAAGCCAGCAACCATGGAGTCGCCAGCGCCGGTGGCGTTTACCAGGCGCACGCGCGCCGTGGGCACCATATGCTCGGTCCCGTACTCGTCGAGCAGCAGCGAGCCACTGCCGCCACAGGAGATGATGACGTTACGGGCACCGCCGTCCTGAAGCTTCTTTGCATAGGGCAGACAGTCCTCGGGGGTCTCGGGCATGGGATCTGCCTTGAAGATGCGGCCGACCTCGTGGTTGTTGGGCTTGATGAGGAAGGGGTGGGCCTTGATTGACTCCATGAGAAGCTGGCCAGGGGCATCGACCACAAACTGGATGCCACGGCCGGCGAGTTTAGCCATGATGACGTTATACATGTCCTCAGGCAGCGAGTTGGGAATGGACCCGGTGAGGACGAGGGTGTCCCCTGTCTGGAGGACGTCCATGCGATCGAGAAGCTCGTCAACCTTCTTTTTGGGGATCTTGGGGCCCATGCCGTTAACCATGGTCATAACGATGCCGTTGAGCTTGACGTTGATGCGGGTATAGCCGCGGCCGAGCTTAACGAAGTTGCTTGCGATGCCGGCATCCTGTAGCTCGTTGATGAGATAGTCGCCAGTGAAGCCAGCGACAATGCCCATGGCAACGTTCACCACGTTGAGCTCGTTGAGCAGGGTGGAGATGTTGATGCCGTTGCCTCCGCAGTAGAGCTCCTCGTTCGAGGACCGGTTGGTGTAACCCATGTCCAGTGTAAGAGGGTGCATGACGTAGTCGAGCGCGGGGTTCAGGGTCATCGTGTAGATCAACGGAAGCTCCTTCCAGCAGGTTACCTCGGCTAGGTACAGTATGCCGCAATCGGACGGCAAGGGAGGTGAAATCGTTCTCACCCCGCCAAACCCATGCAGCGCCTGCGCCGGTGCAGCGTACATCCAAAGTGTACCGTATCGAGACCCTACACCCACCTACAAAACGAGGTCATGACGAACGGCTTTCGCAGTTTGGTGGGAGGCGTAGATTCCCAACTTCATCGAAACGAACCGGACGGACTCCCGGACCCAGCGCAACGTGTGGCGCTGGGTCCGGGAACCATCCTCCCCGGTGGCCGGAGACGCCGGCCCGAGACCGAGGAGGTGGACATGCCGAAGAAGAATGGCGGGAAGAGGGGGAAGGCGGGCGGGAGGGCCTACGCGAGGCTCGCGCGCCATGAGAGGAGCACGATCGAGCTGATGCTCGACAGGGGGGCGAGCCGCCGGGCGATAGCCGCGGAGCTCGGGAGGGCGCCCTCCACCGTGTCGAACGAGGCCGCCGCGCACCGGTTCGTGGTGGCGCCCAAGGCCGAGGGCCGGGGAGCCCGCGCCCGAAGGTGTTGAATTTCAATAGGAACTGCGCGGATGTCGCACGGAAAACTGACCACCGT